>CALEZA010000074.1 GCA_937927965.1 uncultured Candidatus Planktophila sp. | reverse complement strand
ACACAAGGCTTGACCGAGCCTTACCTTTTACTCACAACCGACGCTCCTAGGAGTCGGTTAACCCGTGAAAGGAAATACTTCATATGAAGAAGAAGCTAAGCGTTGCATCGCTTGCTGTTGCAGCTGTTGCTGCAGCAACATTGATGGTGCCAGCTGCTCAGGCTGCAGACACTGTAAACATCTACGGTGGATTTACTGGAGCACAGGCAGAAGGATTCCAGGCAGAGCTCGACAAGTTCGGCGCTGCAAACGGAATCACGATCAAGTTCACAACACTTGCATCATTCGATACAGATATCCGCGTTAAGGTAAAGGCAGGACAAGCTCCTGACATCGCTATCTGGCCACAGCCAGGCGGACTTCTTGAGTATTCATCAGTACTAGAGCCACTCGATAACCTTGTTGATCTCAAGGCAATCAAGGGCACACTCGTACCAGGATGGGACACACTCGCAGTTAAGGGTGGAAAGACTTACGGTCTTCCAGTCTCAGCTAACGTGAAGTCACTTGTTTGGTACAACCCAGCAAACTTCAAGGCTGCAGGTCTTTCAGTTCCAAAGACAGATGCAGAACTTACAAAGCTCACAGCAACAATCAAGTCAAAGAAGCTTGGTTACCCATGGTGCGTAGGTATTGAATCAGGTGGAGCAACCGGTTGGGCTGCTACAGACTGGCTCGAAGAGTATGTACTCCGCTTCGGTGGCGTTGCTACATACAACTCATGGTGGAAGGGCAAGACTGCCTTCAACTCACCAGTTGTAACAAAGGCTGGAAACAAGTTCGCAGAGATCGCACTTACACCAGGTAACGTAAACGGTGGCGGTAAGGGTATTGCTGCAACATCATTCGGTAACACAGCTGCACTTTTCGCAACAGATAAGAACAAGTGCTTCATGATGCGTCAGGGTTCATTCATTACTGACTTCTTCCCAGATAACATCAAGGCTGAGTACAAGGCTAACGACTTCACACATGTTGGAGTCTTCAAGCTTCCTACACCAGCTGGTGCAACAGATGCTGTTCTTGGCGGTGGCGATCTAGCTGCTGGCTTCAATGACAACGCTGCTACAAAGAAGGTCTTGGGCTATATCCTTTCAGATAAGCTCGGTCAGAACGGTTACTTGGATACATATCCTTCATACCTCTCTGCACACAAGACATTCCCATCAGGTGGATACAAGAACCCAATCACAAAGAACATTGCTCAGATCCTTGCAGGATCAAAGGCATTCGGCTTTGACGGTTCAGACCTCTCACCAGCGATCGTTAACGCTACTGAGTGGAAAGAATTGACAAACTGGGTTGCGGGAAAGAAGACAATGAAGGCAGCATTCGCTGCAATCGACGCTTCTTGGTCAAAGGCATAATCGCCTAAGACGATTAGCAATTGAGTAGGACAGTGCCGGTCGGAGAAATCTGGCCGGCACTGCCTTCTCAAAGCAGTGTTATTAGAGTTAAATAGTTCTAACACCCAATAAAGAGAATTGAGCTTTCCGTGAAGGATTTAATTGGAGCAGTAGAGGCGATTGTTATCGGCATCCTCGCCACCATGTTTCTTTACTGGCTCGGAAACAAGATTGTCCGAAGCCTTCCACGCAAAATTAAATCAGCTCTTGAAGCATATGTATTTATCGGACCAGTTCTTCTCATTATCGGTGGCTTTTTAGTCTGGCCAGTAATTCAATCAATCCGTTTGAGCTTTATGGAGGAAGACCTCACAGGAGCGACAAGCTGGGTTGGATTACAAAACTTTAGAGATCTCTTCGCAGAAGATTACTTCTGGACGATGATCATCAACAATATTCTTTGGATTGCAATCGTTCCTATCGTCACAGTTATCTGTGGTCTTGCAATGGCTCAATTTGCTAACAATGTGGGAACAAAGCGAGAGAAGATCTTTAAATCAATCTTCTTTATGCCAATGACAATCTCATTCGTGTCAGCAGCTGTTATCTGGCGCTACATCTATGCATATGCCCCAGATGGACAAGAGCAGGTCGGTCTTCTCAACGCTCTTTGGACCTTGGTAGGTGGAACACCTCAAGCGTGGTTGCAACTTCAGCAATTTAAGATCAACGACCTCCTCTTGATGGTGATCTTTGTCTGGCTTAACGCAGGATTTTCAATGGTTTTACTCTCAGCCGCGATTAAATCTGTGCCAGAAGATACTTTGGAGGCAGGCCGCGTTGATGGAGCTTCAACCCGCCAGATCTTCTTCAAGATTATCTTGCCTCAAATCTGGCCAACGGCTCTAGCAGTCTTTATCACTACCTTGATTGGTGCAATGAAGATCTTCGACATTGTTCTTGCAATGACAGGTGGTAATTACAACACCACAGTGCTTGCGCAAACATTCTTCTTGGAGTATTTCAGCTATGGAAATACAGGAAAGGCGATGGCAGCAGTTGTTCTCTTGATGGCCGCTATTACCCCTGTGATGATCTATCAAATCCGACACTATAGGAAGATGGAGGCGGCACGATGAGTACTTTCCGCAGACTTGCTGAGAAGTATCGCCTTGGCTCCACCCTCACACTTCTCTTCCTAGCCATTATCTGGCTTATTCCAACAATCGGACTCTTGATTACCTCACTTCGTGAAAAGACAGAGGCTCAGACAAGTGGTTGGTGGGTAATTTTCACCAACTTCGCAGAGCAGAACTGGACCACCATCGCCTATAAGGAGATGTTCACAAGTGGAAAGCTGGGAACTAGCTTTATCTCATCTCTTGCTGTGACAATCCCTGCAACGATTCTCCCTCTTCTCTTTGCAGCATATGCAGCATATGGATTTACCTTTATGCGATTTAAGGGGCGTGAAGTCTACTTCTCAATCATTATTGGACTTCTTGTAGTTCCACTACAGGCAGCACTTGTGCCAGTTCTTAAGATGTTTATCTCTTTCACTGAGAAGACAGGCATTCCAATCTCAGGGCAATATGCAGCTGCATGGATTGTTCACGCAACCTTTGCGATGCCACTTGCGATCTATATTCTGCGAAATTACATGTCCACAATTCCTGTCCCTCTTATTGAGGCAGCACGCGTTGATGGAGCAGAGAACTTCACAATCTTCTGGAGATTAGTCTTCCCAATGTCAATCCCAGCACTTGCATCCTTTGCAATCTTCCAATTCCTCTGGGTGTGGAACGATTACCTCATCGCCTTCGTATTTGTTGGAAATGAGCATCCAGTGCTGACTTACACCCTCCTGAGTATGTTGGGACAACATAGTGAGGGCTGGCAGACAGTTGCTGCAGGATCTTTCATCAGCTTGTCAGTTCCACTCTTTGTCTTCTTCAGCTTGCAGCGCTACTTCGTGCGCGGCCTTACAGCTGGCGCAGTTAAATAGTTAGATCCTTCACGCTACCTCTTACAACAAGAGAGGTGGGAACTTTCATCTGTGCTGTTGGACCTTCTGGCTTTTCAATCTTTGCCATAATTTGAGAAGCGGCTAATTGGCCTAGGAATTGAACAGGTTGAGCCACAGTGGTGAGGTTCATAACGCTTGCAAATTCGTGGTCGTCATAACCCACAACAGAGATATCTTCAGGAACTCGAAGACCCTTCTTACCTAAAGCTTTGATAACACCAAATGCCATCTCATCTGATTCACAGAAGATTGCAGTGGGAAGCTTCTTTCGTGTGAGGAACTCATCCATAGCAAGCTCTGCTGTGTGGGAATCAAAATCTGCAACAATCTCGTACTCAGGATTAAATTCGATACCGTTCTTCTGTAAGATATTGAGAAATCCATCTTTGCGCTGACTGGCAACTTTAAAGTCAAAGGCATGTTCGTGCTGGCCTGCCATGATTGCTATCTCTGTATGGCCCATATCGATCAGGTGTTGTGTTACCGCCTCAGCACCCCTCACATCATCGACAGTCACGCTGGAGCATCTACTATCTGCAATTCCTAAGAGAGAGACAGGAATACCTAGCCCAAGGATTTGATCAAACTCCTTCTCTGTTGGAGGAAGAGAGATCACAATCAAGCCATCTACTTTGCCGACCAACTTCTTCTGTTGAAAGACTCGTTGACGAGCCTCAACCTGGGCAAAGTTATAAAGAAGAAGATCTAATCCAGCCTCACGCAGAGCTTGCTCAGCACCTGCAAGGGCTTGTGAGAAGTACCAACGAGAGATGAAGGGCGCAATCACGCCAATAGTGTTGGTCTTGCCGCCTTCTGTGCGGGGAAGAAGATCTGGGCGGATTGGATAATCAAGGAGCTGGGCTGCCTCAATAATCTTCTTACGAGTGCGCTCATTGACATGGTGCATCCCTCGAAGGGCGCGAGATACCGTGGCGGGAGAGACTCCAGCCTTCTTCGCAATTTCTACAACGCCTGCCACAATACGCTTAGGATATGCAAAAAACTGCAAAATACAAGAGTCAGGATTGAGTTAGTGGGACTAAGCAATGATCGCAATTGGTGGCGTCAAGCTGCCATCTATCAAATCTACCCACGCTCCTTTAAGGACTCTAACGGTGATGCCCTTGGTGATATCAAAGGAATCACATCAAAGATTGATTACCTCGCATCCCTAAATATTGATGCTGTCTGGCTCTCTCCTTTCTATCCATCAGCACTTGCAGATGGTGGATACGATGTTGATGATTACAGAGATGTCGATCCAAAATTGGGATCGCTTGCAGATTTCGATGAGATGCTCAGCAAATTACATGAAGTTGGCATTCGTGTATTTGTAGATATCGTTCCCAACCACTCATCTAATCGCCATGTGTGGTTTCAAGAAGCTATTAAGGCAGAGCCAGGATCTGCCGCTCGTAATCGCTACATCTTCCGTGATGGAAAAGGTGAGAATGGCGAACTTCCACCAACCAACTGGCCATCGCACTTTGCACCCAGTGCATGGAGCCATGAATCCACACAAGGTGGAAAACATAATCAGTGGTATTGCCACCTCTTTGCTCCAGAACAACCTGACTTTAACTGGGATAACAGAGAAGTCCATGATGAATTTCTCACCACACTCAAGTTCTGGGCAGATCGCGGCGTTGATGGATTCCGAGTCGATGTTGCACATATGCTTAAGAAAGATCTCTCAGAACCACTTAAGGATCAAGAGAATTACCCAGGACTTACCAATCGTAAACCTGGTCAAGATGTTCTCTTTGACCGCGATGAAGTACATGAAATTTATAAGGAATGGCGCGTGTTATTTGACCAATATGACCCACCACGCGTTGCTGTTGCTGAAGCATATGCACCAGCAGAGCGTTTAGCTCGTTATGCAAGTGCAGAAGAGTTAGGTCAAGCATTTAACTTTGAGCTCCTCGAAGCTAATTTCAACGCGCACGAATTTAAGACTGCAATTGATCGCAGCCTTGCAGCTGCAAAGGCTCAAGGATCTTCTTCAACATGGACAATTAATAATCACGATCAAATGCGTCCTGCAAGTAAATATGGACTGCTACCAACAGTAGATCGACTTCGCTGGAAGAACTCTGGCGGAACAACACACCCACTCGATGAAGAGTTAGGTCTTCGTTCAGCACTTGCTGCATCGATGTTGATCATGGCTCTTCCAGGCTGCACATATATCTATCAAGGTGAAGAGCTTGGACTCTTTGAGGTTCTCGATATTCCTGAAGATCAAATTCAAGATCCTCAATATCTTCGCAACCATAAGGTGGATAAAGGTCGTGATGGTTGTCGCGTTCCACTTCCATGGAGCCCAACAGGTCCATCATTTGGATTTGGAAGCGCAGGAGCTCATCTTCCTCAACCGCAGTGGTTTGCTCATAAATCAGTAGAGGTGGAGAGCAGCGATTCACACTCACCACTTTCTATCTTTAGAAAGGCTCTTGCCCTTCGCAAAGAGTTGATTGCACCAGAGGAGCTCACCTGGCATGAGACTGGCGATAAGCATGTTCTCCATTTCTCACGCCCCAATGGATGGCACTGCATCACCAACTTTGGGGGCAGCCACTACGACTTTGCCAGTTCTATGGGCAAGCATGAGATTCTCCACAGCTCCCACCCCCTCACAGAGGCTGGCCTCTTCCTGATCCATGGGCGGATATCGAAGGCCAATAGCCTGCCGCCTGCCACCACGGTCTGGGTCAAGGCATAGTCCAGAAGATTTTGAACGAGGTTTTCGCTGTAATAGATATGTATATGTAGACTCGCCCCAGCCGCGGCCACGATTCATGTGGCCGCCCTGACTCTCCAACGGAGGAGAAACATGCGAGCATCTGCTGCTCAGTCATTGGTGCAGGTCACCGGATCTAACCTCAATATCACTTTCGTAGTCTTGGCAGTTGCCTTGGCAGCTCTTGCCATCGCCTTCGGACTCCGCGCCCAGGTCCTCTCAGCTGATGAGGGAACTGAGAAGATGCGTGAGATCGCAGGGGCTGTTCAGGAAGGTGCTGCTGCATACCTGCACCGCCAATTCCGGACGCTCTCCTACTTTGTAGGAATCGTCTTCTTCCTACTCTTTGCTCTCCCTGCTGACACAACAGCAATTCGTCTCGGACGCTCCATCTTCTTCCTCCTTGGCGCAGGTTTCTCTGCACTCGTGGGATATAACGGAATGTGGCTAGCTGTTCGTGCAAATGTGCGCGTTGCAGAAGCTGCTCGTCAGAAGAATGGCACAAAGGCTGTTCAGATTGCATTCCGCACAGGTGGCGTTGTCGGTATGACAACTGTGGGTCTTGGACTTGTTGGTGCATCACTTGTTGTGATCATCTACCGCGAGAATGCACCAGTAGTACTTGAAGGCTTCGGCTTTGGTGCTGCGATGCTTGCAATGTTTATGCGTGTTGGTGGAGGTATCTTCACAAAGGCAGCAGATGTCGGAGCAGACCTTGTTGGTAAGGTTGAGAAGAACATCCCAGAAGATGATCCTCGCAACGCAGCAACAATCGCTGACAATGTTGGTGACAATGTGGGTGACTGTGCTGGAATGGCAGCAGACCTCTTTGAGTCATATGCAGTAACACTTGTTGCAGCTCTTATTCTTGGTAAGGCAGCTTTCGGTAACGAAGGTCTTATCTATCCATTGATCGTTCCTGCAATCGGAATCGTCACAGCTGTTATCGGAATCTTTGCTA
>CALEZA010000073.1 GCA_937927965.1 uncultured Candidatus Planktophila sp. | reverse complement strand
CGGCATTCCCACATAATCATTTTCTGCCTTTTGGGTAGCACGAGCGAGATCTTCAAGGCTGAGATTGAGATTAAAGAGGAGATTGAGGCCAACAGCTACCGAACACTCAAGGGCTGCAGATGAGGAGAGTCCAGCTCCAGATGGGACATGGCCATCGACAAGAATGTCCACGCCATCATTTACACCTAGAGTCCAGATAACTCCCAATACATATTTTTCCCATTCGCCAGCGCTACCTGGCTTCACATCCTTAATATCGATAGTGAAGATGCGGTTCTTACGCTGTTGAGATGCAATACGAACTAACCCATCTGAGTTACGCGAGATTAGGGCATATGTGCGATCTGCAATTGCAAAAGGAAGAACAAAACCTTCGCTATAGTCGATATGTTCTCCGATGAGATTGACTCGACCTGGAGCTTCAGCAATTACTTCAGCACGCTTGCCAAATAGTTCAGTAAAAGCATTTTCAAGGTTAGACATTTCTCAGAGTTTCACATCTTTGAGTTGCTGTGCTGATTGTTCAGGCTTCATATCCATAATGAATGCACCCATGGCAGATTCTGATCCTGCTAAATATTTGAGCTTTCCAGGAGCACGACGAACGCTTGTGATTTGCCAGTGAAGACGAAGAAGGTCGCGACCCTGTCGCACGGGCGCCTGATGCCATGCTGCGATATATGCCATCTCGATTCCAAAGACTCCATCGAGGCGCTGCATTACCTCAATTGCAATAGGGGGAAATGAATCACAGGCAGCTGGAGATAACTCTGTGAGGTCAGCAACAGACTGAAGTGGAACTACATGAATCTCAAATGGATAGCGAGATGCATATGGTGTGTAGGCAACCCAATGTTCATTGCGAGCGATGATGCGGACTCCATCACGAAGCTCGCGAGCCAAGACATCATCGAAAAGAACTCGACCAGTCTTCTCTTTATGTTCTCGAGCAACGCTGAGCATCTTTGAAACGCGAGGTGGAAGGTATGAGTATGCGTAGATCTGTCCATGTGGATGGGCAAGAGTCACACCAATTTCTTCTCCACGATTTTCAAATGGAGCGATATGTTCGATGTAAGGAAGTTGAGAAAGCTCTGAAGTGCGATCTATCCAGGCTTCAAGAAGTGTGCGAACTCTTTGGGGCGAAAGTGTCTTAAATGACCCGCCGTGATCGCCTGTAAAACAGATAACCTCACATTTGCCTGCTGCCACTCCTTCATCGGTATCTGCACCCACTAAATCAGGAAGGGCAAAATCTCCTTCAGGTGGACGAAGAGAGGGGGAGCGATTGTCAAAGACAACAACTTCATAATCTGCCTCAGGAATTTCTGTGAGGAGTTCACCTGTTGTTGGGCAGAGGGGGCATAACTCTTTAGGGGGAAGGAAGATTCGTCCCTGTCGATGAGCGGCCATTGCAACCCACTCGTTAACAAGAGGATCTAAGCGAAGCTCACCAATTCCTGGCTGCTCTTCTTTCTCGCGCTGGTCGACCACTGTGCGGCTCTGACCCGCTGTGTCGTAGTAGCGAATGGTTCGGCCATCATTCATGGTGCGATCTGTTCGAATCACACCTGCTGATAACTCTTTAATCTCATTCACTGCGCTCATAGTGGTGTAACTCTATCTCGCCTATGCCCAATTCAGGGTGCGTTCAATCGCTTTCTTCCAGCCGCTATAGCCCACTTCTCGAGATTCTGGCGATGAAGTTGAGTGCCAACGGCGAGATTGTTGCCAGAGAGACTTTAATTCATCAGTGGATGACCACACTCCAACCGCAAGACCTGCTGCATATGCTGCGCCAAGAGCTGTGGTCTCAGTGATAAGTGGACGAGTGATATCAATTCCCATAATGTCTGCCTGCATCTGCATACATAAAGAGTTCGCGGTA
>CALEZA010000072.1 GCA_937927965.1 uncultured Candidatus Planktophila sp. | reverse complement strand
ACACCTGAAAAGGTTGTTGAAGTTCAAAAGTATGGTCGCGAACCAATCTCCCTGCACACACCACTGGGTGAAGAAGGAGATTCTGAGTTTGGAGATCTCATTGAAGATTCTGAGGCAATCAAGCCTGAGGAGTCTGTGACCTTCACAATCTTGCAAGAACAGTTGATGCAGGTTCTTGGTGGTCTCACACCTCGTGAATCTGAAGTGATTAAGGCTCGATATGGCCTGACTGATGGTCAGCCAAAGACACTTGATGAGATCGGAAAGGTTCACGGTGTTACTCGTGAGCGTATTCGCCAGATTGAATCTAAGACCATGTCCAAGCTGCGCCACCCATCACGCTCCCAGGCACTACGCGATTACCTCGACTAAGCCATGAGCGATCGCGTCAAGGTCTTTATCAATCCATCTAGTGGGTCGCTCCGATTCACTGGCACGGTAGATGTGGTCGATGCTGAGGGCAATGTGGTGCAGACACATGAGAACCCAAAGTTCTGTGGTTGTGGACTATCGCAAGATAAGCCGCTCTGCGATGGGTCGCATAAGAAGAAGCTAGAACAATAATTTAGATTTAGAAATACTTGGGTAGCAGCAGCAATCTTGCTCGCATGGATAATCATTTACCTCTTTCATTGAACTTCCAGAACCTGGATTGCTCTTATCCCGCTGGCAATTTTGGCGCTCTTTCAAATCACTGATAAGAAGAGAAGACGAAGATAGGTAATTCAGAAGCAAAAACGGCGCCCTATGGGACGCCGTTTTTGATGAATAAAATTGAGACTACTTAGTCTCCACTAAGCGATCTGTCTCATCCTGAATCTTTGCTGCAATAGTTTTGAGCTTTTCAGCGTATTCCTTGCCATGGTGGGCGCAGAACATAAGCTCGCCGCCTGATGCCAATGTGGCGCGAACATAGGCCTGAGCACCGCATCGATCGCAGCGGTCCAAGGCATTAAGAGGTGTGGCTTCGAGAAGTACTTGCTCGGTCATCGCTCTCTCCGTTCATCAGTGGGGTTATGTGACCCCTACGACATAGGAACATCATGCCAGCATCTTTTATTCCCCGCAGGGTAAAAATGAGGAAATATCACCTATTTTCAACCAACTATCACTATGTGAGATATACCTCGGCGCGCTTACCCACTTGCAAGCCGTTGGCAAACTAATCTTGGCCACCGTGACTGCCAATGATGAGTTGAATTTTGACGCTCCAATAACCGAAGAAGGCACGAAAGATAGCTATACCGCAAAGGACCTTGCAGTCCTTGAGGGTCTCGATGCTGTCCGTAAGCGCCCAGGTATGTATATCGGATCCACCGACTCTCGTGGATTGATGCACTGCCTCTGGGAAATCATTGATAACGCAGTCGATGAATCACTCGCTGGACACTGCAAGAAGATTGAGATCAATCTTGAGGCAGATGGATCTGTTGAAGTCCATGATGATGGTCGCGGTATTCCTGTTGATAAGGA
>CALEZA010000071.1 GCA_937927965.1 uncultured Candidatus Planktophila sp. | reverse complement strand
ACACTCTTTCCCTACACGACGCTCTTCCGATCTCGACGGGAGCTGGAAAGAGCTCTGTTATTGATTCCATTGTCTGGGTTCTCTATGGCAAGACAGCCCATGAATCAGCATCAGAGATATTAGGTGCTGGCGTTGAGAGAATCCGTAGCGATTACATCGCCGATGAAGATGACACTTTTGTGGAGATGGAATTCTCTGTTCACAATAAGCGCTACTCCGTTAATCGCTCACGCTCCTTTAAAGCAGCTAAGAAAGAGGGCGAAGATGATAAGCACTCAGTGAAGGCATCCCTGCATGAGATTGGCTCAACGGCGCAGGCTGCAACGGGAACCCGTGAGGTGGGAGCTAAGGTTATTGAGCTCCTTGGCATGACAGGAGATCAATTCTCCAAACTTGTAGTTCTTCCCCAAGGAGATTTTGCTAAGTTCCTCCAAGCAGATGTCGATAGCCGCAAGAAGTTACTCCAAGATATCTTTAAGACTTTCTTCTATCAGCGGATTGAAAAATACTTTGAAGAAGAGCGCAAGAGCTATGACAAGCTCATCGCTGCTCAAAAGCTAGAGGCCGAGCACCATGCTCGCAATATTGGAAATCTTGCAAGCGATGAATTTGAGTATGCACCTATTCAGGCGGTGCTCCTAGATCTTAATGAGGCGCGTTCTGTGAGAGAAAAGGCCCTCACAGATGCAATTGAGGAGATCTCCCCTAATACCGAAGAAGATAGGGAGCAGGAGAAGGTAGTTGCTGCAAAGATTGCACCTCTTGCCACACGCCTTACAGTCCTTGATGAGAGCCTTGCAAAGATTGATGAGAAGGCAAAGCTAGAGGGACTCAAGAAATCTCTTGAAGATCAAAAGGATGAGATGGATGAGTCCAAGGCAATTCTTGCAAAGCTCACCAAGCTTGCAGGAATTGAGACTCTTCGTGAGAACCTGGAGATGGAAGAGGGTAAACAAGAGTCAGCCCTTGAAGAAATTGATGAAGATATCAGCGACCTCAATGCCGCAGAAGTCAGAGCTGAGATCACATCCCTTAAGCCGAAGGTGGCAGCTCTCGCAAAGCAGGTCACTCAGAATGAACGCCTTGAAGATGATATTGAGAAAGCGAATGCAAAGCTAGAGCTTGCAGAAGAGGTTGAAGCTGCACAGAAGTTCCTTCTCACGGTAGATAAAGAGATTGAGAAGTGCGATAAGAAGATTAAAGCTCACGAGAAGAAGATTGCCGACTACAACAAGGCGATGGAGGCAGAGTATGCCCATATCGTCGCTCGAGATTTGAAGAAGGGATCTCCATGTCCTGTATGTGGCTCTAAGGAACATCCCAAGCCCCTCAAGGGCACAGTCACCATGAGCCCAGAGCAGGCTCAAGAGTTACAGGATGAGTTGGCTGAATATAAGAGCGAACTTGGATTGCTGAAAAAAAGTAAGACTGACTCAGGAAAGCTTGCCACCAAGAAGGTGGGCAGCGTTGCTGAGATTAAGAAAGAGATTGCAGAGCTTGAGAAGATGTTTGAAAAGGCAGAGAAAATCTTTGAAGAGCACTCTGAGAAAGATGAGCGGCTAGAACTCCTTGAAGGATCTCTTGAATATTTCATCGCCTATGAAGCTGCTGAGAAGGCAATAGAGGCGGTCACTAAGAAAATTGATGCCCTTAAAGCTAAAGCTGGAATTGAAGACGATGATGAGCTCGATGAGATTCTTGAATATGACCGAGATGAGTTAGAGGCTCAGATTAAGGAATATAACGAGAGCCTTATTGAGGTCACAGCCCGCCTGAAGGATATGAAGGATCTTCCAGCACCTGCTGGCCTCCAAGAAGAGATTGATTCGATTAATGAGCAGAAGAAGGTTCTAGATAGTGAGCTCACCGCGATTCAAACAAGAATTGCTATTGCTAACACCATCACAACAGCGCTGGAAGAAGCCCGCGCTGGAATCCTCGCAGCCTTTGATGAGCTCGATGCGCTGATTGCAAAAGCTGCGCCATATAAGGAGTTGGACTCACTTGTCTCAGGTGGTTCTGGATCTAAGCTCACACTTACTAACTTTGTTCTCCAAGAACGACTTGAAATGGTCCTTGAGATCTCCAATAACCATCTTCGCAATATCAGCAACGGTAAATATGAGTTTGAACTCTCAGAGCGTGCTGTCAATAAGCGCAAGAAGCAGGCAGGGCTAGATATTAAGGTCACCAACATTATGGCGGGCAAGACTCGTCCTGCTGAAACCTTAAGCGGTGGCGAGACCTTCTATGCATCCCTTGCTCTGGCACTTGGTTTGGCTGAGGTTGTGAAGATGAGCAATGGTGGAATTGAACTCGGCACCATCTTCATCGATGAAGGATTCGGTTCACTCTCTGATGAAACACTTGAAGAGGTTTTAGGAGTTCTTGAAAATCTCCGTGAAGATCGCTTTATTGGAATCATTAGCCATGTCGATAGCATGAAGACTAGATTTCCAATGCGACTTGAAGTCAGACCCACAGATGCTGGCCCAAGTACTACCCACATCTCAACAATTAATAACGATTAATTATCTTCAATCACAATCGTTTTTGCCCAGTGTGGAACATTTTCAATCTCATGGGGAACTGTTAAACAGATAATCACTGACTCCACCTTGGCAGGGGGTTCTGCAGGCCATGGCGTGTAACCATCGGTAAGGACGATAAGAATCTTAGGCACTGGCTTGAGCTCTGCAGCGGCAGCAATACCTCTACCCATATCTGTTCCACCACCACCTGGCAGTCTGAGCTCTGAGATGGCTCCTCGTGATCGCAGCTTTTGAATTGGTCCGACTTCTGCATCACACGGAATGATGGTCAGTCCTTGTGCAATTCCATTGGCACGAGCAATTCCATCGACTTCTGAGAGGAAGAGTTCAACATCTTTCTCAGAGATGCTGCCACTGGTGTCGATCACCACTGCCACAGAAGGAGGTGCTGGCTTTCTCATCGCAGGCAAGATGATCTCTGTTGTTCCCACCCTCATTGCACTTTGGCGTCGAGATGGTCGGGTGAAGACATAATCACGACGGCCAGTGAGAGTGGCAAGGGCGCTTCTAAAGTTTCCAGCGAGAGCTTTGCGCCAATCTACTTTTGGCTCAAGGAGTTCCTGCGCCCAACGAAGAAGATTTCCGGGAACATTTCCAGCACTCTTATCGCGGTTGTAGTTGAGGATGTCTTGCGCAACGCGGTCGCGAATCACATCTTGTTGATCGCTTTTTACTGCGCCATTGTCTGGATCTGTGCGCGGGAGTTCATAGGATCGAGAACCTCCACCCATCACACTTCCACAATCTGTAATAGGTGTTCCATCTTCAGGATGCTTCTCTAAATGCGCCATGATTTGGAAGAAGATTTGTTCGGTAGTCATGGTGCGAATAACGCCATATTTAGCCAGCTGTTGAAAGCGCACAGGGGTGAAGGTGCCCCACTCCATCCGTGCTTCATCAAGAGTCTCGTTAATGCCAGCATCTCCTGCAATATTCCAATTGGGATGGAGTTGATCAATCTGATTGAGAGCTCTAAAGCGTGGTCCATGTTGCATCACGCAGTGGAGCACTTCGTGGAGAACAGCTGTGGCCAAAATATCTGGCTCATGTTCCATCACAAATGAAGGTGAGTAATACATTCGCCAGCCCTCATCGACTGCCATTGTTTCAATCGCAGTGGTGGGAACCATCTTTAAACTAAAGAGAAGTGTGGAGATATAGGGCCAGCGGCTCTGAGCAATAATGCGTGCTGCCATGATTCGCAGGCGTGCATCTGCCAATACCTTCTCATCTTCCACAGTAGGCATAGATAAGTTAGATCATCTTCGCTTCGGTCAGAAGTGGAATCAGTGCTCGTAGGAGCTTCTTATCTGGTGTGACACCTTCTGGGCGGATGCGGATCCAGTCACGAGCAAAGGTGACTGCAAGGTCAGGATGTCCACTTGATGCGATGATTTCAAGAACTTCACCGACTGCATTCCAACGCTCGACTGTGTTGCGATTACGCAGCACTGCCATGAGAGATGCTCCCACCACATAGACCTTATCCATGCGAGTTGGGATAGTGAACTTCTTTGGATTTGCAATGATGTCTTCTGGGTTAGGAAGATCTGTATTTTCACGATAGGTCATATATTCAGCAGCAGCTCCTGGGCCAACACAACCAAGTACTGCAATGCGTCGCACGCCAGAATCTAATCCACATGCTGTGATCCATCCTGAGAGCTTTGCAACGCTCTCCCAAGATCGTGGAGTTGGAAATGCTCTTCCCTGCTCTACAGCAGATTTTGGAAGAACGGTGGTGAGATCTGGTCGAGTGGAGAGGAAACCTGCAAGAACAGCACGCTCTGCAATGATGGATTCATCAATGACTTTCTGTGATGGCGTTGGGATTGTGTAGGTGACCCAATTGCCTGCGATGCCATCGCGCACAACTTCTGCTGGAAGATCCCAGTTGAGGTGGCAGAAACGGTTTGCAAGAGGTGGCGCTAAATCCCAACCATCTGCAGCTTGCTCTGGTGGGTTGGCAGCTGCAATCACACTGGTGTCATCGCCGAGTTCGCAATCTCCCACCACCTTGTCGAGGCAGACACGAAGGAGTGCTGCTTGAACGCTAGGGGGTGCTGTATTGACTTCATCGGTGAAGAGAATTCCATTATCGACTTCTGCAAGACGCTTTGCCCAATCAGGTGGCATTAAAGTTGCAACGCCATTGGTGAGCATTGGTAGTCCTGCAAAGTCTTGTGGTTCACGGATGCTTGCAAGGATGACTTCAAGGTGGCGCTTTTGATCTGCAGCGATTGCCTTGATGACAGATGTCTTACCTTGTCCTGGAGGACCCCAGAGAACTACTGGTACTCGCGCAGCCACGCAGGTAATCAGGGTCTTGTAGGTTGCCTCGTAATCATCGATCGTTGCCATGCCGCTCCTTGGATAGGTGGTAATTATCGCCGATAACCCTGACATATTGAGCCCTTTTGGCGGTCATGACTAGATTCTGGGCAGCTCGCCCCTAGAACTCGTCGGTGGCCACGCCTAAGATTGCTCACATGGCTAAAACAATCAACCTTGCATATAAAGGTGAGACGGCGGTCTTTGCTTATAAGCCAATTGACCGCGAAGTTCTCTATGGTAAGCGTCGTCGAGTGGCATTTGATGCAAAGGGTGCTGAGTGCACCAAGGCATCACTTCTCGATGATGGTTCACTCCTGATTCGAAGTGGAATGACAGCTCAGGGTTACTTCACTCCTGACCAGGTCTGGGTTCCACAAGGTGAGTTAGAGGCGATCAACCCTGATGGTTCAAAGCCAGAGACATTTCCTGCAACAGTCGGTGAGGTTGTTGAAGCAACATCCATCACAGCTGAGCAGGCGCTAACAATTAAATTTGATGTGACATATATGCTCGATCCAGAAGAACTTCCAGCATCTATTAAGGCAGAGCTAGATGGTGGAGGAATTCTCTCTTTCCCATTTAATCCTCGCGCTGATTACAGTGTTGAGACAGGCATCCTCGTCTCAAACGACAATGGGTACTTCGCTCTCATTGGAGAGCATGTAACTTACGAGTTTGCAGGTCTTGCAAGTATCGTCTCTGTTGCAGAAGAAGCCACCTCCGATTCAGTCGATGACCTCGACTTTGAGATGTTCTAGGGGTAAGCGATGAAACTACATATCTCAAACTCAACTAAGCGCGATGCAACAATCGTTGCAACATCGACTCCCGCAAAGCCAGCTCCTACTCCAGCTAAAGATGGAAAGCCTGTGACATTTAAGAGGTATGTGGCAGCTGGTGAAGGAAAGCTCCATGCAGCTCTTGTGAAATCACTGGGTGATGTCTATTCACAGCAACTCATCGATTCAGATCCAGAGATTGATTTGGAGATGGTCGGTCGAGTGATTGGTGGAACAAATACGGTTCTCCTTGATTCAGAAGATACTCCTCTCTACTGCGCCCCTGAGGTAATGGAGATTATCTATGGACCAGATGGAGCTGAGACTGAGCGTCGCACACCCGTTGAGGTTGCACCGAATGTCAATGAAGAAGTTCCTGTTAACTGGACTGGAAAGCTCATTCCTCGCGCAGATCTCGTTCGCAAGTTTGCAATTAAGCGCACAATGCAACTGCGCCATGTTGATGGTGTGACCTTTGACTTCCTCTATGCCATTGCAAAGGAGCTCCACGAGAAAGATTCTGTGGCACTTCTTGCATCAGGTGATGGCGGTAAAGGCCCTCTTGTCTTGCAGGCAAATGGCAGCCCATATCGCGGATTCCTCGATGGACGCATTGATGGAGATAAGTTCCTTCTCCTGCTCCACCTATCTAGCATGGAGCTCAAGCGACCAGCGGCTAAGGCAGAGAAGGGCGGTGAGTAACGATGGCAAAACTTGGAAAAGCAACTATTGATACTCAAGGCACCTTTGCTAATGAAACTCTGATGGGGCAGATCATCGCCTATCGCAAGGTGGTAGCTACCAACTATCAACTCACCTCACCTGCTGATATCGAAAGACGACTATCAATTCCTTTGATGGTCTCCACCAAGCTCGATGGTGAACTCTGGTTCCTCCTCCATGATGGTGCGTGGAAGTTGGTCTCACCAACAGCTCGTGTGATCTCTGGAGATATTGAGATTCTGAAAGCAGCAGAGGCTGCAAAGCTCAATACCGCTTCCATCTTTGCAGGTGAGCTCTATGTTGCAGGAGAAGGTCGCACTCGTATTGCAGATGTCACATCGGCTCTTGCTGGTGGCGAAAAGGCAGATACCTCAAAGCTCAACTTTGGAATCTTTGACCTTGTGACATCACCTGAAGTCTCTGCAATAGGAACTCCTTACACAGTCCGCTATGAAGTGATTTCATCTCTTCCTACAACTGGAAATCTTCACCTCGTTGCACACACCGCTACCAAGTCTTCTACTGAGGTGGCAGAGATCTTCGATCGTGAGGTATCTGGTGCTGGAATGGAAGGCCTTGTTGCACGATCTGAAGATGGTCGCTCCTACAAGGTAAAGCCAACGAAGGAGCTCGATGCAGTCATCCTTGGCTTTACTGAGCGTCGTGATGTTGATGGCACCTCTATGGTGCGCTCTCTCCTCTTTGGAGTTCTCCATGACGATGGATCTTGGGATCCATTGAGCACCACTGGAAATGTGGGAGATACCGCATTTCGCAAGGAACTCTTCACCCAGCTCTCTGCAATCACTCGTCCAAGTTCATATCGTCGCACCAGCGAATCATCTGGTGTGATGTATAAATTTGTAGATCCATCAATCGTGGTCGAACTCAAGTGCATGGATCTTCAATTGGAAGATTTCCATGGAAAGACCATTAAGCATCCACGCCTTGAATATGTAGGTGGTGAGTGGAAGGTCTCTGGATGGGCGCAATCTGCATCTGTCCATAACTCCATCGTTGTTCGCCTTCGCACAGATAAATCTGTGACCACTGAAGATGTGGGCTGGTCTCAAATCACTCGACAGCTTCCTATCCCTGAGACTGTTGAAGAAAGCACCCTTGCTCCCAGCACAGTGATTCGTCGACAAGTCTGGACTAAAGAAGGTTCAGGCAAGGTCGATGTTCGCAAGCTTGTTGTCTGGAAGACCAATAAGGAGGGCGCTGACTACCCTGCCTATGTTGTTCACTGGACCGATTACTCTTCAACTCGCAAATCACCGCTTGATCGTGAGGTGCGCTTGGCGCCTAATGAGAAGGCAGCTCTTGCTATCGCTGAAGCGATGATCGCCGATAACATCAAAAAGGGTTGGAGCGAAGTTACTTCGTGAGAAAACTCAAGGACCAATGGGTCCTCTCCCCTCGAGATCTCATTGCAGAACTTGAGTGTTCACAGCGCATCCACCTCGATTGGTCTGTCCTTGAAGGATCACTCGATGCTCCTGCCACTGAAAATGGGGATGAGTTGGAGATGCTTATTGAACAAGGAAGAGCTCATGAGGCCGCAATCGCTGAGAAGATGCGTGGGGCTGGAAGTTATCTCAAAATTGGAGAGCCAGCTTTCTCGCCAGAGGCTCTGAGAGCAGCTGCTGAAAAGACAAAGAGAGCAACGCTTGATGGAATTGAAACGATCCATCAAGCTACTTTCTATCACAACAACTTTATGGGCTTTGCCGACTTCTTGATATTGCGTAAAGATGAAAATGGTAAAGCTCTCAAAGATGAGCAGGGGCGATATATCTATGACCCTGTTGATGCAAAGTCTGCGCGATCTGCCAAGAGAGCTGCTGTTCTCCAGGTTGCTGCATATGCACTTGCCATGGTGGAGTCAGGATATGCACAACCGATAGAGGTGCATCTCTGGCTGGGTGGTGAAGAGAATTGGTCTGCTCAAGCCTTAGATCTCATGGATCTTGCAGAAGAGTTCCGTAATCGCGCCCGAGCACGCATTGAATCTTTTGAAGAAGCTCCCACTCCCCTCTGGTCTTATCCACGAGAGTCATGTGGTCGCTGTCGCTGGCAGGATCTCTGTGTTGAAGGTCGCAAGAGCGATAGAGATCTCTCGCTGATTCAAGGAATTAGATCTAATACTCGCCAACTTCTCATTGGTGCAGGTATAAGCACCATTGATCAGATGGCAGAAGCTAAAGATGAGCAGCGTCCACGCCCTCCCAAGGAAGTATCTGTCGACACCTTCACCTCTCTTCGAGATCAAGCTGCTATTCAGGTCAGAGGCAATGGGGCAGCAAAACCGATTTTTGAACCAAAAGATGTTGAAGCACTTGGGCTTATGCCTGAGGAGTCAGAGGGTGATATTTGGTTTGATATGGAGGGAGATCCCTTTGCTGAAAATGGTGATGGCCTTGAATATATGTTCGGCTATCTCTATCGCAGCGGAGGTGGATATGCCTTTAACACCTTTGATGCTCGTGATCGCGTAAGTGAGAAGCAGGCATTTATCGACTTCATCTCCTATGTCTTAGAGCGTCATAAGCAATATCCAGATATGCACATCTTCCACTACGCAGCCTATGAGCTCAGCGCAATGCTGCGATTGGCTCAACGCCATAGCGTCTTTGAGTTTGAGGTTGATGCTCTGGTGCGTGAAGGTGTCTTTGTTGATCTTTATTCGATTGTTCGTAAAGCCTTTAGATTTTCCACCACCTCAATGTCGATTAAATATATTGAGAAGGTTTATTGGGATGGCGTGCGCGATGAGGGTGTTACTAACGCTGTAGGAAGTGTGATCCAATTTGAGAAAGCACTTGCCCTCCTTCATGCAGGAGATGAAGCGGCATTTAATGCAGCTCTTGAGGAGATCAAGTCCTATAACGAAGATGATGTGGACTCCACCCGCCAGCTCGATCACTGGATTAGAGCGCAAGCAAAGGCGCAAGGAATTTCTATCGCAGAGCTTCGCCCAGTAGCTGCGATGAAGTGGAGCGATGAAGAAGAGTTAGAACGCGATGAACCAATCGCTCTTCAACTACTTTCTAGACTCCCCCAAGATCGCAAAGAGTGGAATCTAGATCAAGAAGGACTATCACTTCTTGCAGCTTCAATCTCCTATCACCATCGCGAGAAGCGACCTGCTTGGTGGAAGATCTTCGACTTTGCTGAGAAGAGCGCAGAGGAGTTAGAGGCAAGTAACGAGGTTATTGTTCCAACCCAAGTCTCTGCGGGCATGTGGGGCAAAGAAGGTCGCCAGCGCAACGAGCGCCGAACAGTCATTATTGAGGCAGAGGGAGTAGATCTAACTCATGTGATCGATCCTGAGAAGATTCCTCAAGTACTCTATGAAGTAGCACCTGAAGGTTTCAAGATTATTCAAGGCAGCACACGAGGTTTTGCTAATACAAAGATCGTATCTATCGATGGATCTAGTCTCACATTGGAAGAAGTTGTAAAGACAGGACAAGAGACATGGGATCAACTTCCTATGGCAATCTTGCCTGGAGCTCCCATCCCTACTCGCCATATCGAGGCAGTGCTGCGCGATCAATTAGGTGGCCGCACAGCCACTCGATTGGATGCAGGAGAAGCTCCATTTGAACTCTCCGCATGGACAGATGTTCTTCTTCGCCGCCCACCGCGCCAGGCAAGTGGAGCGCTAGTAAAGACTGGTAACTCAGTTGAAGACATCACGCTCTCCTTGGCAGATAGCCAGGGAAGTTATGTTGCAGTCCAAGGTCCTCCTGGAACAGGAAAGACCTATGTTGGAGCACATGTAATTGCCAACTTGGTCAAAGCTGGATGGAAGATTGGCGTTGTTGCACAATCTCATGCAGTAGTTGAAAATCTAATGGATAGCGTGAGAGATATTGATTCATCTATTCTCATGGCAAAGAAATCTCGCTCCGAGAAGTCTCTGCTTTCCTATCACAATGATGATGTGGGCACCTGGGCTGCCATGCACTCCACCTATGGATATGTCATTGGTGGAACTGTCTGGACCTTTAGCCGCAATGAAGTTCGCTCCTTAGGCCTTGATCTCATCGTTATTGATGAGGCAGGGCAGTTCTCACTTGCTAATTCTCTTGTGGTGATTTCAGCTGCAAAGAGAGCGCTCCTATTGGGAGATCCTCAACAGCTTCCACAGGTGAGCCAAGGAAGCCATCCTGAACCTGTCAATGAATCTGTCCTCTCCCATCTGCTCCATGGTCGAAAGACAATGCCAGATAATCTCGGATACTTCCTTGAAACCACCTATCGACTCCATCCATCTATTGCAGCACCTGTCTCACGACTTCAATATGAAGATCGCCTTCACTCTGATGCACGCTGCGCCAAGAGAAACCTTGATGGCATCACACCAGGTCTTCACATCGTCCATGTGGATCACATTGGAAACACAGTTAAATCAGATGAGGAAGGCGATGAACTTCTAGCTCGCGTTCCACAGCTTCTTGGAAGAGCGTGGATAGATACTGATAGCAAGGGCAATCCTGTTGCACCTAGACCCCTTGCTGAAAGTGACATCCTTGTTGTTACTGGTTATAACGCACAGGTTCGCTATCTCAAATCACGCCTTGCTCAAGCAGGCTATAGAGGAATTCGTGTGGGAACCGTTGATAAGTTCCAAGGACAAGAAGCACCTGTTGTCTTTGTTTCGATGGCTACCTCTTCATCAGAGGATCTCCCAAGAGGTATTGAGTTCCTTCTCTCCCCTAACCGCCTCAATGTTGCAATCTCTCGCGCTGAATGGGCTTGTTATGTTCTGCGTTCACCTCATCTATCCATCATGGAGCCAGTCAGCCCAGATGGCATGGTGATGCTCGGTAAATTTGTCACACTCTGTAAAGGAAGATAAATATGGGTAATACAGCTAATCGCCAATGTCCGATGTGTCGAAGCACAGATATTGATCAGAAGTGGGTCAACACCACCACTTACTTCCAATGCAACACTTGTGGTGAGAGATTTAAGTAATTCATGTCCCTTCCACTCTATTCACAGATAGCACCTGGCCTCTATATGGGCGGTACCTCACCTGATGGAGATGAGGGCGATATTGAATTTGATGCGGTTGTCACTCTCGAACCAGCGTCTCCTGAGTGGAGCAAGCCCACAGATGAATTTAGATTCCCATTTCTAGATGGGCGACTCGATGAGGATCTTGAAGTTGAAGTGGAGAGAGTTGCTGATTGGGCATTCCTCAAGTGGCACCTTGGAGACACGGTTTTGATTCGCTGTGCATATGGCATCAATAGATCAGGGTTGATTACAGCTCTAGTGTTAATGCGTGAAGGCTTGAGTGCACAAGATGCTGTCGATGCTATTCGCCAGAAGAGATATTCAGGGTGTTTGGAAAACCGTTACTTTGTTGACTATCTCATGCGTGATGAGTAATTACTTCTTCTCTACATCCTTCAAAATTCGATGTATTTCGGCAGCCATTGACTTAAGTTCAGCTAGCTCCTGATTGGCAACATTTCTGGCTTCTTTCGCCAACTCAAATTCACCAAGGGAAGCAGTGTGAGTCTCATTGATCTTCTGAGCAACGCTCTCTGCTGAAGATTGCTGTCCCACCATAATGATGGAGAGAAGAACTAATTGAAGAAAGGTTTGAGCAACCCAGGCAACAATGACTAGAGAGTCTCCTGTGCGAATGGCTGCGGGAAGTGAAATCAATGCAATTGCTGCAAAAATATAAGCACACCACATCGTCGATACCCCAGCAGTGATCTTCTCTGCGATACGGCGATTGAACTCTTTGATGCTCTTCATATGGTTAATCTACCCCTTCTCAGCAAAGCTCAAGACCTTTTCAGCAAAGTTCTTCGGTAGTACAGGGCTATGAGATCCATCTTGAATCTTCCATAAAGTTGCTTTCATCGGACCCAAAGCCTTCACTCGTCTGACAGTCTCTTCAGCGCTGGTATATGCATGATCATTGAGTATCCCGCCACTGAACTTAATTACATCATCTGCGGTGCCATGAATTTGCATCAGGGAGAAAGGTTTTGCAGGTGCACAGGTGAAATCTTCATCGAGTGCTCCCGCCAGAGAGATTACTGCGGCTGCTTGCCCAGTGGTGCAGGCGAATTTCAAAGCCATAAATGCGCCATTGGAGTGGCCAATCAAATAAATCTTGCTGCGATCGACTTTAACCTTCTGATCAATCTCATCGATCAGCGATTGCAGGTATGCAACATCATCTACTGTGCTTGTTGGACCTTGACAGCAAGATTTTGCTGCATTCCATGTGCGCCTGCCTTTGTCATTGATAGTTCCATTGGGAGCGATGTAGATCATCCCCTTGGCAGCTGCTACAGGTGCAAGCTTCATATATCTCTCTTGATGTCCTCCATTGGTGGAGGCGCTGTGGAGCATGATCAAAAGCGGTGCAGGCTTGTTGGTTACCGCAGGAACTCTTACGACAACAGGTCGATCTCCACCAACAGTGAAGTTCTTAGCTGCATGGGCATCTACGGGTAGAAAGAGCAAGGCCACAAGGCTGACGAATACCTTGTGGCGCATGCTCCTAAATCTACCTGCTTATTTAATGCCAGTCACGGTGAAGCTGTAAGTAAGTGATGAGGCAGTTCGAGTCGCTGATCCTGGATTGCTCCATGTGGTCGTACAAGTACCGTTGGTGAGGCCCTTGATATTGGCTTGAGCGTATGTTCCTGTGCCAATCACAGTTGGCACCACGCTCACAACCTGGCAGACAGCTGGAGTTGAGGTAGTAACTGTGACTTCTCCAGGAAGGCTGCCGCCGATTCCCACATTATTCACACCCCAGTAGTAGGCATAGGAAGCGATGAGTCCAAATGGTCCAGCACCAATTCGAGTCGATGTTGGGTTGTACATACGGATCGCCATTGCAGCCTTGCTCCAGTAGAAGGTGCGAGTTTGGGTAGCAGCTGCCGCCCAGACAGTATCTACACCTGGCTGTGATGCCTGAAGTGTGCAAGCGATGTTATCTCCGCCTACACCTGGAGCTGCAGAAACAGTCCAAGCACCTGGTGTTGTCTCACTCACTGTGCAGTTCTGAGGAGTTGTTGAAACAAGCGTCACAGGCAACTTAGAAGAAGCAGAGAGGTTAGCGATTGGATACGAGAATCCAAGTTCACGGTTTGGTGGAGTAATGAAGTTAATTGACTGATATGCATTAGCTCCTGGCTGTGGAGTAACCAATCCACTTACACCGACATTAACAATCGTGCTGCTTGGTAGCCAATAGCTATTGCCAGCAAAACCAACCTGCAAAGTACAAGTTCCATTCCAAATTGCCTTAACCAGAGCACTGGTGTGAGCAGATGATGTTCCCTGATAGGCAATATCGCTAACAGTACATACCGTTGGGGTCTTACTAACAACAGTAAGTGGGGTTGTTCCAGCAAGTGCCTCATTCAAAAGTGGCTGGCTTGTGCTCACCACATTGAGATTGACTGTTGATCCCGTGACAGTTGGAGATGCACTCCATGTTGCTCGAATAGTTGTCGCCTCTTTTACGAGTGCAATATTGCGAACAAATGATGAGGATGGAAGATATGTTGAATCTCCAGCTTGTGTTGCTGAAATCGTACAAGTGACTGTGATTGCAGCTGGAAGAGTTGATGTCAGAGTTAGGACTGTTTGTGAGTCAACCACTGCAACACCGCAATAGTTTGGTGTGAGTGATCTAAAGTCCACAGGTAGCCCTGATGAAGCAGTCGCTGTTAAGCGAGTGTTTGGACCTCCATAGAATCGGGATGATGGAGGGGTGAATGTGATTGTTTGAGCGATTCGGGTGAACTTGAAGGAGCGAACCACTGGAGTTGCTGCTGCCCAGCTTGTATCGCCACTCTGTGTTGCCTGAATTGAACAGGTATTGAGATCTCCTTGGAGTCCTGCTGCAGGTTGTGCGACAGAAGCTCCATTAGAGCCAACCACGACAGTACACACTGCGGGCGTTGTTGATGTGAAGGTCACAGGAAGCTTCGATGTTGCAATTGCGCTCAATGGGGCTGGTCCTGTGAAGTCACGGTTCATTGGATTGGTAAAGACGATCATCTGAGCTGCGTTTGCTCCATCAGACGGAGTTGTCATTCCAGAGACTCCAACAGAGACTGTTGTAGTCAGTGGGAGCCAGTAGCTATTTCCAGCGTATTGGACAGAGAGTGAACATGTGCCATTCCAGAGTGAGCTCACTACGAGCTTGCCTTGGACTGTTTGTGTTTCAAAGGTGCTGACTGCACCTACCTTACAAACCTTTGGAGTAAGGGATGTCACCACAAGTGGAGTAGATCCGAAGAGGTTCTCTCCTAGAAGTGGCTGAGATGCGCTCGATACTGCAAGAGAAAGAGTTGCACCTTGTGCTGTGACTGGACCAGACCATGTTGGTGTGATTCGTGTGGATTCCTTCATGAAGACCATCTGCTTCACAACTGTTGAAGCTGGTGCGAAAGTTCCATTACCTGCCTGGCTTGCAACCAATCCACACGCTGCTGTTGTTCCTGCAGTAATTGAATCCATATAACCGACTGTTGTTACTGAATCCACTGTTGTCACAGAGCAGATTGATGGAGTATTTGTTGCGAGAGTAACAGGAAGACCTGATGTTGAGGTAGCGCTAATGACTGTGCGAGGACCGCCATAGAAGCGTGATGTTGGTGATGTCAGAGTGATTGTCTGTGCGACACGAGTCCATGTAAATGATCGTGTCACAGAGATTGCAGCTGCCCATCGATCATCGCCAGCTTGAGATGCCTGAATCTGACAGGTGTTTGCATCTCCAGTTAGATTCGATGCTGATTGAGCAACAACGCTTCCATCTGAGTTGACCACAACAGAACATGTTGCAGGTGTCAGTGATGTGAAGGTCACTGGCAACTTAGAGGTAGCTGTTGCAACTAGAGGATTTGATGTGCCAAGCGCACGGTTGGAAGGAGTATTAAAGGAAATTGACTGGAAAGCATTTGCGCCCACTGCAGGGGTAGTCATTCCTGAGACAGTTCCTGTAATGGTTGAGTTGGTACTGAGCCAGTAGCTTGCTCCAGCAAATGTCGCACGGATCTGGCAAGTGCCATTCCACATCGACTTGATGATGGCGCGAGTGTGTGAAGTTGATGTTCCCTCATAGGAGACAGTTCCCACCTGGCAGACATTTGGTGTCAATGAAGTCACTGTCAGCGGAGTAGTTCCTGCAAGTGATTCAGCAAGTGATGGTTGAGAAGAGCTCTTCACAACGAAATCAAGTGGTGTCTCATTGACCACCGTTGACGGTGCCCATGTACCAGTGATTGTTGTTGCTTCCTTATTCCACACAATTGTTCGAGTTACTGTTGGGGCTGGCTGGATTGTGTAGCTACCACCTTGTGAAGCACTAACTGAACAGGTGCTTGAGTTAGCAGATGAAATTGGGCTCACAAAGGAGAGCGTTGATCCTGCATCGCTTGTATTGACCTGACACACAGCTGGAGTGAGAGAGGTGAATGTGATGGGAAGTCCCGCTGAAGAAGTTGCAACAAGTGGAGTTGCTGCCCCTCCATAGAAGCGAGATGTTGGAAGGTTAAATGTGATGGTCTGAGGATCGCGAGGAGGAAATAGAGTCTCCATTGTCATGATCGGACCAAAGAGCTTATTACCTTGTGATGCAAGTGGACCTGTGTAGGCATAGATCATCACACGGTAGTAGTAGCGAGTAGCTGGGCTCAGACCTGTGACTGCAACAGAAGAGATGTTGTTGAGTGCATTAGTGAAGGCAAATGGTGTGCCCTGAACTGAGACAGTTTGTGTATCCAAGTTTGGCGTAGTGCCATAGATAAAGTAGACACGAATATTGCTTGCACCTGCATTGAGGGAAGTATTAAATGTCATACCTGTTGCAGTCACATTTGATGCTGTTGTGGTGCGAATAATCGGCATGATCGGATTAACCGCATTGGTCAACGGTGTTGGCTTTGTGATGCCAGCTGCATTGGATGCTTCAAATCGATAGTAGAAGCGGTAGCCGGGAGTCAGGCCTGTCATATCTGCTGAGACAGTAACTGTCTCCATACCTGTGTACTGCTGAGTGAGTGTGATGACTCGCTGTCCCACAGTAAGGGATGCCTCAGGACCAAATACAAAGCGAACAGTTGTGGTCTGACCCATTGGATTGACCTGACCTGTCACTGTTGTGGCAGGTGAATCAAGACCATTTGTTGGGCGGATTGTGACGACAGATGGAGCTATGCCCACAATTGCAGGAGTTGTAAAGGAAATAACATTTGATTGAACAGATGCTGCGCTATTTCCTGCTACAACCTTGTAGTAGTAAGTGGTTGCACCATTGAGGAATGAGATATCAAGTCCCACATTGACAGGACTACCACCGCTTACAACTGCAGTCGATGCTGCAACGCTCTGAGTGTTGGTGAGGAAGTCAGGATCGGTTCCATAAACGAAAGTCACATTGGTGGTGCCGTTATTTGGATTAACTGTTCCAGTCAATCGGGCGCTATAGCCAGTGACAGCTGTTGGATTTGTGGCCACTGGAAGAGGTGGCGTTACAGGCGGTGCCAAAGTCTTAAAGCTGCCCACAGGAGTAGTAAATGGACCACTCTCATTTGAAGCATTTGCACGGAAGTAGTAAGTGCTTGAGGCAGTCAGAGATTCAACCGTCACAGGAAGTGAGATCACATCTCCGCCATTGAGCGGTGTTGGTGTGAGATTGATGGTGGTGACACCTGTTGCAAAGCTCTGATCTTTTGAGACCTGGAAGGTCGCTGTTGTTGGAGCATTACCAGGATTGATCTCAACTGATGCTGTTACAGATTGGTGAGTGATATTTGAGAGATTTTGAATAAGAATTGCTGGAGGAATAATCGCAGGTCCACCATCTGTAGGTGAGACATAAAGGAGCTTGTTGACTGTTCCTGCAGGAAGACCAGTAACCAAATTCTGAGTTGCTTGACCTGTAATTGCCTCAGTCACTTGAGCAACAGATGCTCCAGGGTTAAGGCCAAGAAATACTGCAGCAGCGCCCGTTACATGGGGAGTTGCCATCGATGTTCCGCTAATGGTGCGCTCTGCAGATGCAGCTCCGAACCATCCACCAGTAATTCCTGATCCTGGAGCGTGAATATCCACACAGCTACCCCAGTTGGAGTAGTAAGCCTTTGCATCATTAATTCCAGTAGCACCTACAGTGATTGCAGTCGGTGCACTTGCTGGTGATGATAAACAAGCATCGTTATTGTCATTGCCTGCCGCTGCAACTACTGTGATTCCAGCGTTGGTGAGCTTTACGACTGCATCAGTGATAATCGATGAAGCTGGTCCACCAATACTTAAGTTAAGAACTGCAGCAGTCTTTGAATTGGTGTTCAGTGGTGACAAGATCCAGTCGAGACCTGCAACAACAGTTGCATAGGAACCTGAACCAGCACAGTTCAAAATACGAACTGGGACAACTGTTGCATTCTTTGCAATTCCATACTTTGTTCCTGCAGCCGTTGTCGCCACATGAGTTCCGTGACCATTGCAGTCAACAGTTCCGTAGCCATCTGCAATTCCGCTATAGCCAACAGATGAAATTCGACCTGCGAGATCATCGTGTGGATAGATACCAGTATCTCCGATGTAAATCGTTGCACCAGTACCTGCGCTGCGATAGCCGTAAGTGCCCTGATAATCAGTTGCAGTAGGAACAGCTTCGCGCTGATCAATGCGGTCAATACCCCATGATGGAGTTGGAGTTTGATTCTGCTGAATTGCATTGAGTTCAACAGGCATGTCCTTCTCAACTGTCAAAACATTTGGAATCTTCTTCAAGATTGGAATCAACATATCTGGGAGCTTGATAACAAAACCGTTAAATGCATACTGGTAGCGAGCATTGATCGTTCCACCTGCGCTCTTGATTGCAGACTCCACCGCTGCCTGTGTGGCAGGTGTGATCTTCACAAGATAGTTAGAGCTCGGACCGAGAAGGGCCGCCTCTGCTTGGGCGCTCGATGTTGTTATTGCCGCGAGCGCAATAAAGGCTGTGGCAATCGAACGGAACGACTTGCGCTTGATCTGATGCATCATTTACTCCTGTAATAAATAGGGCTTGCCAAGTAGTTAACCGTGCTCCACTGACAAATTTATGCAGTGGATATTCTCTCCTGCTTGACTGGTCAGCTACCAGCAAGCGAGGCCTTTGCAGCCTCAAAATTCACGCTCCAGCCCCCCATAGCCCGCGGGCTGCTCAGGAGTTCGCCTGAGAAGGCGTAGGTGTAGAAGATTTGGGAGGCTCGTTTATCTGGAAATTGATTGACCAGGCTCAGCCATCTCGCTGCTGCGAATTGGACTGAGTAAGAACTGCCAGTCTCATAGCTATAGGCGGGAGTGGCTGTCTCCTCCATCGGATATCCCTGTTCGAAGATATCGATCTGATTAGGTGCGAAGTTGCTATAGGAGGCAATCTGCCCCTTCTTATCAAGTGCTCCTACTGCAACTGCTTCAGGAATGCAGGAAGGCCAATTGATAGCTGAGTTGCGACCTTCATTTCCTGCAGGAAAGAAGGAGTAAATACCTTTGATGCGAAGTGAGCGAACTTCTTTATCCACTCCTGGAATAGAGAGGCAATTGCGAGCACCCACTCCCCCTCTGCTACTTCCTTGTGACATCGCAACTGCGCCGATATTGAACTTTGTTGCATTTTTGGAGACCCAGGTGAGTGCCTTTGTGACAATACCTTCAGAAGTAGAGAGTCGATTTCCTGAAGATGATTGAGCAACGATTCGGATAAGAATCAATTGAATATCTGGATATGCAGCGATAGCAGCTCGAGCCATCTTGCTTCCATGGCTAAAACCACTTGCTGCCAATTGAGTGGGGGTCAGAAGGGCAGCAGTTCTCGTCTCTTGAAAGTTTGATCCATTGGGGCAGGCATACCAATCGAGAATGCAGACTTCATAGATGGTGTGTGAGGCGATTATCGGGTCGGCTGCATTGAAGCCTGTATCGATAATGACCATAGTCTTGGGTGTGGCGGAGTGAGCCTGGGGCATGAGTGCAAAGACCAGGGCGAGAGCTATCAAAATACGCAACTTCATATCTCTAATATCCGTCAATGTACTGACAAATTTATGCGCTGTGGGATATTTGAGCCATGGAAAAAATTGAGACTGTCGTTGAAAGACTTATCTTCGCTGGGCGCTGGTTCCTAGCACCCCTCTATCTCGGTCTTCTTCTGACCTTGGTCCCTATCCTCTACCGCTTCTTCCACTCCTTTTTCCACATGATGACCCATATCACCACATCATCATCTGGTGAGCTGACTCTAGAAATTCTCGAGCTTCTCGACACCGTGCTTCTTGGAAACCTCATCATCATTATTCTCTTTGCAGGATATGAGAACTTTGTCTCCAAGATTAAGGTCGCAGATGGTGCCGAAGATCGCCCTCATTGGATGGGCCATGTTGATTACAGCGGCTTGAAGATTAAGTTGATTGGCTCACTCGTTGCCATCTCTGTTATTGAGCTTCTCAAAGACTTTATGCAAGAAGGCCCTTTCGATGCCAAGCGTGAAGGATGGCGCATTGGCATCCATATGACCTTCGTTATCTCTGGCGTGCTCTTTGCTCTCATGGACACCATGGCAGATCGCCATAAGTCTGAGCGTTAAGAACTCCTACTTCAGAAGTCCAAACTCACCAGCTGCCTGCACCAACTCTTCCTTTGCGTTGGGGTGAGCTGCGTTATTGATGAGATTGAGAGCCTGCTCTGATTGAGTGTGGCCAAAGCACGCTGCAGCACCCTGTTCAGTTACCACAAAGGAGTGTTGGAAGCTGGTGATGTTCTCGCGCAAGCGTGGAACGATCGAAGAGACCTGTGCTTTGGGATGCCAAGATGGAAGAGCCATAAAGGAGCGCCCTCCGCGTGAGTGGAGTGAGCCCACAATAAAGTCGGTGGAGCCACCAAAGCCACTATAGATCTCACCTCTGACATGTGAGGCATTTGCTTGGTCATAGAGATCGATCTGCAGGGCTGCATTGATGGATATCATCCTTGCTTGTCGAGCAATCAAGCTTGGATTATTTGTCTTCTCAGTCCGCAACAT
>CALEZA010000070.1 GCA_937927965.1 uncultured Candidatus Planktophila sp. | reverse complement strand
TATTTGGGAACAAATATATTTGGAACAGGTCAGGATTTGGATCTCGTTCTTCACATCGGTGCAGGTGCATATATCTGTGGTGAAGAGACAGCTCTTCTTGATTCACTTGAAGGATTCCGTGGTCAACCACGCCTTCGTCCACCATTTCCTGCAATCGCGGGTCTTTATGCTCGCCCAACAGTTGTGAACAATGTTGAATCTATTTCAGCAGTTCCTGCAATCGTTGCAAATGGCGCTGAGTGGTATCAATCAATGGGAACAGAGAAGTCAAAGGGTGCAACTCTCTACTCACTCTCTGGCCATGTGAATAATCCTGGTCAGTTCGAAGCACCTCTTGGAATCACACTGCGTCAGATTCTTGAACTTGCAGGTGGTGTTCGCAATGGACACAAACTCAAGTTCTGGACTCCAGGAGGATCTTCCACTCCAATCTTCACAGATGAACATCTCGATGTTCCTCTTGATTACGAAGGCGTTTCCGCTGCAGGTTCTATGCTCGGCACAAAGGCTCTTCAAATCTTTGATGAGACTACTTGTGTTGTTCGCGCTGTTCTTCGCTGGACTGAGTTCTATAAGCACGAATCATGCGGCAAGTGCACACCTTGCCGTGAGGGCACTTGGTGGCTCGTTCAAATTCTCCGTGATCTAGAAGATGGAAAGGGAACAGAGGCAGACCTTCAGAAGCTTCTAGATCTCTGTGACAACATTATGGGTCGCTCCTTCTGTGCTCTCGGCGATGGTGCAACAAGCCCAATCACATCTTCTATCAAGTATTTCCGTGATGAGTACATCGCACATATGACTAATGGCGGTTGCCCATTCGATTCAGCTAAGTCAACTCTCTTTGCGGAGGCCAAGTAATGACCACACAAGAAGCAGTTGCAGTAGAGATGATCACTGTCGTCATTGACGGCTTTGAAGTCACAGTTCCTAAGGGCACACTCATTATTCGTGCCGCAGAAAAACTTGGAATTCAGATTCCACGATTCTGCGATCACCCACTTTTGGATCCGGTAGGTGCATGCCGCCAATGTCTAGTTGATGTTGAAATCAACGGTCGTGCTTTCCCAAAGCCACAGGCATCTTGCACAATTCCTGTTGAGCCAAACATGATTGTTAAGACTCAGCTCACCTCTGAAGTTGCTGATAAGGCACAAAAAGGTGTGATGGAACTTCTCCTTGGAAATCACCCACTGGATTGTCCTGTTTGCGACAAGGGTGGCGAATGCCCATTGCAGAACCAGGCGATGAGCAATGGTCGCGCTGAATCTCGTCTTGATGGAACAAAGCGCACATTTGAGAAGCCAATTAACATCTCATCTCAAGTTTTGCTCGATCGCGAGCGTTGCGTCCTCTGTGCTCGTTGCACACGCTTTTCAAATCAAATTGCCTCAGATCCATTTATTACTCTCAACCATCGCGGAGCATTGCAGCAGGTTGGTATCTATGAGAACGAACCTTTCAACTCATACTTCTCAGGTAATACAGTTCAGATTTGCCCAGTAGGAGCTCTCACTGGAGCTTCATATCGATTCCGTGCTCGTCCATTTGACTTGGTATCAACACCTTCAGCATGTGAGCACTGTGCATCTGGTTGCGATATGCGTACCGATGTTCGTCGTGGAAAGACACTCCGTCGCCTTGCAGGAGATGACGCAGCGGTCAATGAAGAGTGGAACTGCGATAAAGGTCGTTGGGCCTTTAAGTATGTGACTTCAACAGCTCGCCTGACACACCCGCTAGTTCGCAATGCAGAGGGTGTGCTTGTTCCAGCATCATGGCCAGAGGCACTCGCAGCTGCTGCTGCAGGGCTGAAGGGAAAGCGTGCTGCAGTCCTCACAGGTGGACGCATCACTTATGAAGATGCTTATGGCTATTCCAAGTTTGCTCGAATTGCGCTGAAGACAAACGACATCGATTTCCGTGCTCGTGTATCAAGTGCTGAGGAAGGAAACTTCCTTGCATCTAAGGCACTTACATCATCAGTTCACTACAGCGATATCGATAGCGCAGATCAAGTTCTTCTTCTTGCTTTTGAACCAGAAGAAGAGTCACCAATTGTCTTCCTGCGTTTGAATAAGAACTTTAAGAAGCGTGGCCTTAAGGTCACATCTATTGCAACTAAGGGCTCTATTGCAATGGATAAGTTGAATGCTGAATTCATCAAGGTAGCTCCTGGTGCTGAAGCTTCAGCAGTTTCTTCTGTTGCACTCACTGCTAAGTCAGTCATTCTTTTGGGTGAGCGTGCATCCGAATCCGCAGGACTCATCTCAGCTGCTGTTGCACTTTCTGAAAAGACTGGAGCAAAGCTCGCGTGGATTCCTCGTCGTGCTGGTGAGCGTGGAGCACTAGAAGCAGGAGCATTCCCATCTCTTCTCCCAGGCGGTCGTCCAGTTGCAGATTCTGCAGCTCGAGTTGATATTGCAGCTGCTTGGGGCGTTGAAAATCTTCCAGCCACTCCAGGTCGCACAACTCATCAAATCATTGAAGCACTTTCATCTGGAGATCTTGATGCTGTGGTTGTGGGAGGAGTTGATGCTCACGATCTTCTCAACTCTCGAAAAGTGATTGCTGCACTCTCTCAGAGCTTTGTTGTCTCACTTGAGATCGCCGAATCATCAATAACAGAGATTGCAGATGTTGTATTGCCTGTTGCTGCGGTAACCGAGAAGTCTGGTTCATTCCTTAACTGGGAAGGTCGCGCTCGTGCATTTGATGCAGCAGTTGCGGAATCTCTTAACCGAAGCGATGTTCGTATCCTTTCAGCACTTGCTGATGTAATGGGTGAATCCATCATGCTTGGAACAGTTACAGCAACTGCTCGTGAAATTGCCCAACTTGGTAAGTGGGACGGGGCACGAGTTGAGTTCACACCTGTTGCCCCAGGAACTGCTGCAAGCGCATCTGGTGATCAGGCGATTCTTACATCATGGCGTCGCTTGCTCGATATGGGAACTCTTCAGCGTGGTGAAGATAATCTTGCTGGCACTCGTCGTCAGACAGTTGCTGTCATTTCAGAAAAACGCGCTGGATCCCTCGGTGTTGTCACTGGTGATCAACTCCGCATCTCTAACTCAGAAGGTTCCATCACACTTCCTGCTTTAGTTGAAAATATCCATGATGATGCAGTGTGGATTCCTCGCAATTCATTTGGTTCACAAGCTCTGGTCTCACTTAATGCAGTCCATGGCGACCTAGTTACGGTGGTGAAGGCATGACAACAGCACAGCTCCTCGGACAAGATCCAGGTTGGCTCATTGCACTCAAGGCAGTTCTTGTCTTTGCAATCTGCGTGGTCTCTACATTGATGGCAGTGTGGACAGAGCGTCGCGTGCTAGCAAAGATGCAGCAGCGCACTGGTCCTAACCGTGTTGGTCCATTTGGATTGCTTCAATCACTCTCTGATGGCGTGAAGTTAGCTCTCAAAGAGGACATCATTCCAGCCCGGGCCGACGGTCTGCTGTTCACCCTGGGCCCGGTTCTGGTCCTGATCCCAGTCATCCTCAGCTGGCTGGTGGTGCCCTTCGGTCAGAACCTGCTGATGAATCCTCGCGGTGGGTCAATCTACTACTGGGTAGTAGACCCGAGTCCGTCGGTGTATAACCGAGCGCGGCTGCTATCACCCACCAGCTCTGGCGTATATCAGACGGACGCGGACTGCCCTTCCATTTGCAACTATGTAAGCGTATCGGACGCTTCGCGTTTCGTTATTGCGTATGGGTGCAATGACTATGGCAGTGCTGTTTTGGACCCGCTGCTTATTCGGTGGTCTGATCAAGAAGACTATCGCGTATGGACGCCAGCAGCCACCAATCAGGCAGGTAGTTACCGCCTGAGTCGCGGTTCCACGATTATCGGCCAGCTTCAATCTCGGCAGGAGAACCTGATCTGGACCGACGCCGCGCAGGGCGGCGGCTGCCGGCCGATCGACCGTCCGGCCGGCCCGGCATCCGTCCGGAGGCGAGATCGCCCCGCAGCGGGGCGCCTACGCGGTTTCGACCGACCGGCCGGCCGGTCGCATGACCGGCATGACGCGCTTCGCGACGTTCTGGGTGGAAGACGGGAAGATCGTGGCGCCGGTGAACGTGCTGCGCTTCGACGACACGATCGCGCATCTGCACGGCGGTATCCAGCGAACCGACCTTCGGTTCTACGGCTGCACAAAAATCTTCGAGTGTTACTCCGAGCCGCTGAAGCGCCTCAAAGGCAGCGGCCGAATTGGTGATCTTGCGACGCTCGACTCCAGGCTCCAGTTTGTAGTTTCGGACAATTGCCGGATCGCCGGCTTCGTAGCGCATCCGCAAAGCACCGGGAATGGAAGCGCAGGCCAGTTCCATCAGTCCCCTCGCTTCGTCCAGTCGGATCAGGTCTTCTGAAGAAAGCTCCATCAGGCGGGCAAAGATCGCTTCTTTTTCCTTTCCATCCGGCAGCCGATCCAATTGCAACGGGGCCACGGATTCTTTCAGCTTGGCCATTTGCGTTGGGTAGCCAAACTCCGCGCACGGGCAATACTGACACCAATCACCCGCGCAGCGGTCTTCCGCCGTCGCCTTCCGCTCATTGTAGAGCACGTCGTCCAGCC
>CALEZA010000069.1 GCA_937927965.1 uncultured Candidatus Planktophila sp. | reverse complement strand
CGAACAGCCTGTATGTTTTAGTTACATTTCGTTCGGTGGATTTTTGCAAGAAATTGAGTTAAGTCTTCTTCGCCACTGTGACTGATTTCCGAATAAGACAAAGTCGACCCTCTGCCTCCCCACATTAGAGCTAATCTTTCATTCAATTTTCCGTAAGTATGAAGTTCGGATTTAATTAGGGTCAGAAATTCACGATTACTAATGCGTGTCGAGAGATCGCTGGCTCGAGTGAAACGTTGAAGATACTTCGAAAATTCAATAACTTCAATGTCAGAATCATCCCTCGTGGTCGCAACTGCGGGATTCAAGAAGAACTTAATCACCGAAATTTCTGTTCCTTCTCGCTTCGATATCGATATGTCTCTACTGAGCACTTGGTAAAACACTGAAGGAGCCACGAGCTGTGTAATCAAGTCATGAACCCCGTCGTGTGAGATCAAAAGTTGAGATGGAATGGGTGCTAGATTCCGCTTCATGAAGAGAAATCGTGGTCGAAATCGAGTGAGCTACGGAATCACGGGCACCCTACTTCTCGTTGAGTCGTTCCTTGTGCTCTCCCTGGCCCTTTACATGATTGCCCTTGGCTTCACCCACGATAAAGAGTGGCCGCCATATTTGGGCGTTATAGCTTTCGCACTCATCGGGTCTGCAGGACTTTTTTTTCTTGCTAGTGGAATTAAAGAGTCAAAGCGCTGGGCGATTTCGCCCGCAATTTTGGCCAATTTGATTGCACTTGGCGTTGCTTACTATCAGATTCAAGGCAGTTTTTATATTGGGGCAACTGTCATACTCTGCTGTGCAATTCCAGCGCTAATAGGTTTGTTCTCTCTTGCTAAAAATGCTGGTGAATAACTTCACCAAGGAATAACTTGTTGATCTTCCCACAGCACCCCTGTTGTGTTCTTTTTGAAATCATCTGAAGACTTGTCGAACTCTCTGAGCGTTAACCATTTAGCAGTAGCTGCGCCTTCCTCCGCACTTCTTGGTGCATCAGGTCCACCCATATCTGTTCTTGAATGATTAGGACAGACTGCATCAACTAAGACACCTCTTGCACCTAACCCAGTCTCATGGGCAAGATTTCTGACAAGTGCATTCACTCCAGCTTTACTGATTCGATAGGGAGCAAGGCCGCCTGCATTTCCAGGCCCAGACATTCGACCGAGACATGCAGAATAGATGACTACGCGACCATTTCGATTTTCAACCATTTTAGGAACTAGGCGATTAACTACTTGGAAAACTGAATCAAGATTAATGCTGAGAACTCGTCTCCACTCTTCGTCTGTGGTTTTTAGAGTCTTTGACATCTTTTCGCTCATAACTGCATGAGCAATAATCAAGTGAGAGATGTTTTTGTGCTCTTCTGCAATTGAATCTAGAGCTCGCGCCGATTGGGATAAGTTTTCAAAATCTATCGAAACAGTTTCGATTGATCCGCCGTTAATTTCTTCCAGCTCAGCTTTAGCTGCCGAAAGCCTTACTGGATCCTTGGCAACTAATACGAGATCAAATCCCTCAGCTCGCAGTGATTTCGCGTTTTCGAAACCGAGACCACGACTACCACCTGTGATGAGGGCCAATTTCTCCATATGCCAACCCTCTCAGTGGGTGGGCTATCTAGCCACTTGAACCATCTCAATAGGAGAAAAATCGGCAAAAGTGTGCGCTATCTCGCCCTCCCGGAGGCGCTTTGACCATTTATATAGAGCCTGCCAAGCCGTTACTCTTAGCCTGCTACAGAGCTCCCCATGGGGAGAAGATCGCGATCGCAAAGGAGCGTGTCCGTGTCTCAATCAGGACAAGATTTTGGTGCAAATGATTGGCTCGTTGAAGAAATGTACGAGCGCTATCAAAGCGATCCATCCTCAGTTCCTGCAGAGTGGGTGACCTACTTCCAGAACAATCCGCAAGCTGGTGCATCAACAACTGCACCATCTGCTGGCACCCCTCCAACTCCAAAGCCTGTAACACCACCAAATATTTCTTATTCAGGTGCGCCTGCTCCTGCAGCACCAATCGCTGAACCAGTTGCAGCGCCAGTTGCTCCAGTTCAAACACAACCTGTTGTTCGTGAAGTTGCTGCTGCACCTTCTACTCCAGCACAACCTGTTGTAAAGCCTGCCCCAACAATTGCATCACCAGGTGCTGCGACTATGGAACCACTTCGTGGAGTTGCAGGGCGTGTAGTGCAATCCATGGAAGCTTCGCTCACAGTTCCGACTGCAACTTCTGTTCGTGCTGTTCCAGCAAAATTGATGATTGACAATCGAATTGTTATCAATAACCACCTTGCTCGTGGTCGTGGTGGAAAAGTTTCGTTCACACACATCATTGCATTTGCAATGATCAAGGCGATTCGCCAGATGCCAGAAATGAATGCCTTCTTTGGTGAATTAGATGGAAAGCCAGCCGTTGGCCATCCAGAACATATCAATCTCGGAATTGCAATCGACTTAGCAAAGCCTGACGGATCTCGTCAACTTCTCGTCCCATCAATTAAGGGATGCGAAGAACTAGATTTCGGTCAGTTCTGGGCTGCGTATGAAGAGACTGTGAAGAAGGCTCGCACAGGAACTCTCACAGTTGAAGATTACGCGGGCACAACTGTTTCACTCACCAACCCAGGAACTATTGGAACTGTTCACTCTGTTCCACGCCTAGTCCAAGGACAAGGCTTAATCATGGGTGTTGGAGCAATGGATTATCCAGCTGAGTTCCAGGGTGCATCCGATGCAACTTTAGCTCGTATGGCCATTAGCAAAGTTCTCACCCTCACCAGCACCTATGACCACCGAGTTATCCAAGGCGCACAATCTGGTGATTTCCTTCGCCGCATTCATGAACTTCTTCTCGGTGCAGATAATTTCTATGACGAAATCTTCACAGCGCTTCGTATTCCATATGAACCAATTCGTTGGGCTTCAGATTTCGCTGTTACAAAAGATTCAGAGATTGACAAGACAGCTCGTGTGCAACAACTCATCGCTGCTTATCGCACATGGGGACACCTCATGGCAGATACCGATCCTCTTGTTTATCGCCAACGCACACATCCCGACCTTGATGTTCAGACTCATGGACTCACACTCTGGGATCTCGACCGTGAGTTTGCAACAGGTGGCTTTGGAGGAAAGGCATTCCTTCCACTACGCAAGATTCTCGGATTGCTTCGTGATTCATATTGCCGTTCTATTGGAACTGAGTACATGCACATCTCAGAACCAGAAGAGCGTAAGTGGTTCCAAGAAAATCTTGAAAAGAAGTTTGAGCGCGTAGAGCGCGAGGAGCAGCTACGCATTCTTCGCAAACTCAATAGCGCTGAAGCATTTGAGTCATTCCTTCAAACAAAATTTGTTGGGCAAAAGCGCTTCTCACTTGAAGGTGGCGAATCTGTAATTCCATTGACAGATGCAATCGTTTCCGCAGCAGCAGAGCGTGGTCTTGATGAAGTA
>CALEZA010000068.1 GCA_937927965.1 uncultured Candidatus Planktophila sp. | reverse complement strand
CTCCTCTTGATTTGATTAAGCGCTTTTCTTCAAAAGAAGTTCTTGAGCTTCGCTTTGGAACAGATAAGAATGAAGAATATGCCGATCGCCTTGCTCCACTCTGTGATCGCCTAGAGGTTCTGCCTGATCGAATCCTTCTCTATGCGGAGGATGCAGAAGGAGTGCTTGAAAGTATTCTCGCTCAAGATATGCATCCAAGAACTTCCTTAGTTCGCAGAAGTTCACTTGAAGATGTGTTCCTGCGCCTTACTGGAAGAACTTTGGTCGAATAGATGCGCTCAGCTCCGAATTTTGGTTCACGCTTTGTTCTAGAGGCGCGTCTGAAGAATATGAGTAAGTTCTTCTGGACCATTCTCTTTCATGCAATCGCAAACCCACTTCTATTCCTGATTGCAATTGGTGTTGGAGTTGGAACACTTGTAGATCAAAATATGGGATCCACTGGTGTTGATGGTGTGAAGTATTTGGTATTTCTCGCTCCAGCTCTATTGGCTAATGCAGCTGTTCAAGGATCCATGGATGAAACAATCTTTCCAACCCTGGGTGGATTCTTGTGGGATAAGACTTTCTATAGCATTAACTCCACGCCACTTACTGGGCGTCAGATTGCACTTGGAGTCTTCCAGGCAGCTATGGTGAGAAACTTCCTCACCGTTCTCATCTATTTCACTATTCTCTCGGCTTTCGGCACATTTACTTCCCCTCGTTCAGGGCTGATCTTCTTCTCAGCAATTCTTGCAGGAGCAGCCTTTGGATCAGTGATGTTGGGAGTTGCCGCGAGCACTAAGAATGAAGATAACTTCTTTACTTTTGTAGGCCGCTTTGTCATTCAACCAATGTTCTTCCTGAGCGGAACATTTTTTCCCATTGAATCCATGCCGCTCTATCTGCGATGGATTGGTTGGATTTCACCGCTGTGGCATTCAACGGATCTAGGTCGCTACCTTAGCTATGGAAGCGATGTCCCACTCTGGTTAGTTTTTGTCCACATCCTCGTTCTCATCTCAATGGTGGTGGGAGGGCTTTGGTTTGCAATCAGAGCCTTTGAGAAGAGGTTATCGAAATGATTACCTCATCAGCGGTAGCGGTGGCAGAGCGCAGAAAGGGTCGATTTGGAGAGAGTTTCTACTCTGGTCGTGCTCGCGTAGTGATGCAGCGCAATTGGGTTACTTTTAAATCATCTACCTATCTGGTTGTTCTTTCAGGATTTGTTGAACCACTTCTTAATCTTGCCGTCTTTGGATTCGGTGTGGGAACTCTCGTTGGAACAATCACAATCGGCAATGGTGACACCATTAGTTACGCAACTTTTATAGTTCCTGGATTGCTCGCCACCTCAGCAATGATGGGCGCTGTGATGGATTCGACTTGGAATGTTTACTTCAAGATGCATGAACAGCGACTCTACCAAGCGATGCTCTCCACATCACTGGGTGCTATGGATGTAGCTCTTGGTGAGATTGCATGGGCGCTGCTTCGTGGAGCTCTCTACTCCACTTCATTTATGTTTGTCGTCACTCCTCTTGGACTGGTTCATAGTTGGTGGGCGCTGCTGGCTATTCCAGCAGGTGCGCTCATCGGATTTGGTTTTGCATCTCTTGGCATGGCTGCAACAAGTTATGTGAAGGGTTTCCAGCAACTTAACCTCATCAATATTGTTCTTATGCCTCTGACTCTCTTCAGCGGATCATTCTTCCCTTTGAGCGTTATGCCTGATTGGTTGGCAGCCTTTGTTCGTTGGACACCCCTCACTCAAGGTATTGAGATGATGAGAATGTGCACATTGGGAACAATCAACTTTGGAATCTTTGGCCATATCGCCTATTTCCTCGTGATGATTGCTCTAGGTCTCTACTTTACGACTCGGCGCCTCAATGCCCTCTTTATGAAGTAGGCGATTACCAAGAGAAGAATGATTCCCACCCAATTCCAGAATGAAATGGGAAATGGCTCATGTGGATCCAGGGATTCAGATACCCTCGAATTAGCGGGTAGTACCA
>CALEZA010000067.1 GCA_937927965.1 uncultured Candidatus Planktophila sp. | reverse complement strand
CAAACTCTTAAGTTCTACAACAGATGGGTTCAATGCAGAGAGTGAAATCTGAGAAGTTTTCTTGGTCAACTTTGTTGGTGAATATCCATACTCAATATAGAGCGCAAGAGGAGTAGCTGAAATCACGCTGATTGCAATAGTTGAATTAGTGGGGCGTCCCAAAATTACATTGACTCTTTTAAGGGTTGCCCCAAATAACTTCTCCCCAAAAGCTGCATAAGCCAGCGACATGAACGCACCTGCGATTATTGATCTTCTGGAGAACTGATTAAGCCCTTCAGAACCTCCCATCGATATTTCCTTCACCTTACTTATCTCCTTTCATAGTGGGCAATAAATTTCCCTGTGGCCAAAATTTGAGTTTTGCTTGCATCAATGATCATTTTTGGGGTTGCTTGAGATGGTGAGATATTTAATGTTGAAGAAAGCGCGATCACAGTGATTGTGTAATCTTTCTTACCTGGACCTTGGGAGCAGGGAGGTTCATAAGCTGCTTTGGATTTAAAATTTAAACCAAGCATTCCTTGCGTCAGTTTGCCTTCATCAATTGCCCTAATGTTCCCTGGAATGTTATATAGATTGAGGTAGGTATGGTCAGCACTTTCGCTCTCACCAGGTCTTGCTGGGCCTGGAATTGTGTCCATAATGACAACATATGACTTAGTCCCAATAGGACCCGCACTCCAGCTAATAGCTGGTGAAATTCCACCCCCATCACAGGTGTTCTCTCGACTCAGAAATCCAGATAAGTCTGCACTTGCACTGGTAACCGAGAGCGAGGAAACCGACGGCTTGACTGCCGTGGTAGAAGTAATGCTTGATGAAACTTTTACGGTAAAACGAAACAAAATCGTGTTATCTAACTTTAAGTCTGAGCCCCAAATTAATTTTGCACTTGGTGACCACTCAATATCGTTATAACCTTCTTTTACGCCGACTGCACTCTTGCTGTATTCAGATGACTTTGCCCAGCTGGAGTCCTTGAAAGAGGCGTTTGACCAACCTGTTGGCGTATTTATGGTGGCAGTTAGGCAATCCTTCAGAGGATCACTAGATTTCTCGCAATTGGGGTTTGTGGGTGCCTTATATATAACTAATGATTTCCATGCGGAATTAGTAGCTGCAACTATCTTGCCTGTAGAAAGATCTCTAATCTGAAGGATAAAGCCCCCATCGCCAATTTGCTGATTTGATTGTCCAATGTATTCAAGGCCTGATTTGTTTTCTACATAATCTTTTGCAATCACTCCAACTGTGAATGGATATGAAGCCTTGAATTTGATCGTTGTTTGATTAAAAGAGCGAACGGTAGTGATTGGGATCGAGTCCTCACCGACTTTCTTGCCATTTATATAGAGCGAAAACCAGTTATCGGCCCAACCTTCAGCTTGGAAAGAGATCACTTTCGTAGTTGCGGCTTGTGATGGCATCAAGGTGGCCTGCGAAAGCAGAAGAATCGAGAGTAAAAGCCAAATCTTTCTCATCTGCGCTGGTAACTTTCTTTTGCTGAAGTTCCATCTGGATGGATAAATTCAATCTCCACAGCGCTCAAAGTTGCTGTGTATCTGATTTGATGCAGTGCGCCCCCAAGTTCATAGGTGAGATTGAAAGAGTTTGGACCTATCTGCTCACAACTTTTAATTGTGGCACCTTGCAGGGGAGCCCCAGCGGGGCGAAATGCCTTGGTAAGAGATTGCGGATCTACTTGACCATCAATCTCACTAACAACTCCTTTAAATCCACCATTGATATATGGGTAAGACTTTGTTGCGTGGTAGTGATAATTTTTCTTAGAGTCAAAGTGGCCATTGAAAGAATCAAGTCCCTTGACCGCTTTCCCATCAATCTCGGTCTCTCCATAAATCGGGAAACCATCTAGTGCATAAGCAATAGGAACTTTCTTGCCGACAATACTCTGCAGATGCACGGGGGCGACATGATAGTGATAATCATCTGCGCGGCCACAATGTCCACCCCAGTTGTCTAGCTCACCAGCAAGGAACGCATCATCACCGCGATTGTTGAGTGCATTAAATATCGGTACTCCGTTGACTGCAATCGCAATTGCTCCACGAAGGAAATGGCCTTTAGCGGAAATTGGATTGGAACTAATCACTGGCTTGATAGGAATAGACCAAGCATTAGATCCTGTATATGGCTGAATCGTAGGAATCTGTTGTTGCCAGGATTTAATTCCTACCATCATTGGATGGTTCGGGAGACCTGTGCTTTCAACTAGATAGTATTTTGCTGTTTTGGTAACGCGCACGGTATTGCTAAATGCAGAAAACCCAGGGAGTTTGGTAGCAGTGGCAGCAACTGCGGCATCTTCTGCGAGGAAATTTACAAAGAATAGACTTGATGCAATCGCAGAACTTTGGAGGAAGTGTCTCCGATCTAACTCCGAGAGGTGGTAGATCTCATGGTCGTGGTTGCTCATGAATTAAAGGTAATTTGGACTTCGCCAAAGTGATAGAGAATTTGTCTGCGATTATTGGCCCAAAATCCTGTGAAACTTCACAGGTTTACGCTTAAATCCAATAGAATAAAGGCATGACAATCGCACTCGTAATCTTCGGTTCACTCCTTTCCTTCGCAGCTATTGGATCAGCGATTGCTAAGCTGAAAAAGGTTCCAGATGTAATGGCATCAATGGAAAGTGTTGGAGTAAAGCCAAACCAAGTTCCCGTTCTTGCTTTCCTTGAGATTGCAGGAGGCCTTGGAGTAATTGCTGGCATTTGGGTTGCTCCTCTTGGTCTCTTGGCATCTGCATGTTTGGTTCTCTACTTCATAGGCGCTCTCTATAGCCACATCTCACGCAAGCATAAGGTTGCTGAGTTTGGGGCGGCCCTCGGAATCTTGATCATCGCTCTTGTGACAACACTTCTTCAATTGCAGCGTTAATAGGCTGCGAAATGAAAGAGAGCATCTCAGCAATTCACAACCCTCATCACGATGGAAGTGAGCTCTATGTCAGCAATAGTGCACCTGCTATTGGAGATGTAGTCGAACTCAGGGTGAGAGTTCCTCACACCTACAAGTTCGCTGAGGGATTTGTTCGAGTATATGAAGATGCTGAACCTCGTGTTTATCCTCTCAAGAAGTATAAGAAGGGCAAGAAAGAGGATTGGTATCGAGTTTCTCTCACCATCCACAACACTCACACCATCTACCGTTTTGTCTTCATCGATAAAGGTAAATACGAGTGGCTCAATGCTTATGGACTCTTTGATCATGATGTTCATAGCAACAATGATTTTCAGCTTGTAGCAACAGAGAAGAATCCTGAGTGGATTCATTCATCGGTCTTCTATCAGATCTTCCCAGACCGTTTTGCAAAATCAGGCAAGATTGATATCACTCCTGATTGGGCTTATCCACGCGACTGGAATGAGCTTCCACGAGGTCGTAGCAAATACACAGGGCAAGAGCTCTATGGTGGAGATTTGATTGGAGTTCAGGAGAAGCTCGATTACATCAGCGACTTAGGTGTGAACGGAATTTACTTCACCCCAATGTTTGAATCTCGATCTAATCATCGCTATGACGCGACCAGTTTTGACCATATCGATCCTGTTCTTGGCGGAAATAAGGCATTTCTCTCACTTATCCAGGCAGCAAAGAAAAAGAAGATACGAATTCTCGGAGATCTCACCTCCAATCACTGCGGACAGGGCCACAGTTGGCTTGCAAAGGCGAAGAAAGATAAGAAATCTAAAGAGCGCTCTTATTTCTATTGGGATAAGAAAATTAAGTGGGGCTATGTCGGCTGGTATGGGCTGGAGTCTTTGCCTAAGTTGAACTACTCCTCCAAAGCCCTGCGCCAGGTGATGTATGAGGCTAAGAACTCAATTGTGAAGAAGTGGATATCCCCAAAGTTTGGAATGGCGGGATGGCGCATCGATGTCGGCAATATGACTGGAGTTCAGGGCAGTGATGACTTCCACGATGAAGTCATGGTCGGAATCCGAACAGCAATGCAAGAAGTAAATCCAGATACTTGGCTTGTTGCAGAAAACGGAGACTTCAAAGCCAGTGACCTCAATGGCCTTGGATGGCAAGGTGCCATGAACTACCAAGGGTTTATGCGGCCACTCTGGAACTGGATGAATCGAAACCCAGAAATTACAGGTGGATTCCAAGGTCTTCCTTTTGCAATGCCAAAGATCAATGGAAACCAGCTTGTCGCCTCCATTCAACAATTTAACGCATCAATTCCTTGGCGCTCACTTACTGCAAGTATGCTACTTCTCGACTCTCATGACACAGCCCGCATGCGTACTGTTCTTATGGGGGATAAGAAGGCGCATGTTGCTGCAATGACTCTGATGATGACCTATCCAGGTGTCCCATCTATCTTTGCAGGTGATGAAATCGGTTTAGAAGGTTCATGGGGCGAAGATGGTCGCAGAACAATCAACTGGGAAGACACTTCTGGTTGGGATCGCCAGTTCCGCGAAGAGGTAAAGCAATTGGTATCTCTTCGACGAACCCGTGATGCACTTATTAATGGCGGTCTTCGCTGGGTTGCTATAGAGCCTGATTACATAGCTTTTATTCGTGAATCCAAGAAAGAATCAATTCTTGTGTTGATTTCCCGCACAGGCGTGAAGGCAAGTATTGATCTCTCAGCGCTGGGATACACAGTGTCTCAGACTCTTTACGGTGAAAAGGCCAAGGGTTCAAAGGTCACAATTAGCGCAAAGAGTGCAACTCAAGGGGTCTGGTTACTCAAGTAAGCGTTAGTGGGCAAGTCCAACTTTTGCAGTCTTGCGAATGAAATCCACGGTGATTTTTGGAAAATTCCACATAATTACATGGGCACAGTTTTCAACAACAATCCATTGTGAATGATGGGGAGCGACACTGCGCTCTTGCGCAACTTCCTTAGGAAGAGTTAAGTCACTATCTCCAAACACGATTGCCACTTCAACAGACTCTGGGATATGTGAATCAAATTTACGACCTCTAATCCCATTCCACACAGGCAGATAACCCTTTGATCTCGCCATTGCGATCACTGAATCTCTACAGCTCTCGTAACTTAGTTCACGCCAGAGGTGAGTAATCTTTTTATAGCCAATCGCCTTCAAAGGCGGTAGGTGGTATGCAAGTGGCATAAAGAATTGTGAAATCTTCGCCAAAATTCTGGCAAGCATGCTCGGTGGAAGTTTCTGAGTCGGACCTTCATGCCAAAGCCCTGCTGGTGCAAGTGCTGTCACGCTCTTTACGCGATCTGGAGCACAGGCTGCCATCTCAAGTGCAATCCATCCACCAAGAGAGTTTCCAGCTGCATGAAGTTCAGTAACTCCATGATCTCGCTCCATCATCTCGATGATGTTTCGAGCAAGTGAGTCTGGCTCAAGTCCAATCTCTGTGTGAAGGGGAGCCTGACCATGACCTGGGAGATCAACGGCATAGACAGAGAAATCATTCATTAATTCAGGGAGCAAGCTCTTCCAAATAGAACCTGCAGAACCTAAGCCGTGCACCAATACCAAAGGAGGCTTTGAAGAGTCATCTGTGTGGACCGTTGCAATAGCGCTCATTGGATGAGTATAAATACTTTAAGCAGCTGAGGGTGGAAGGGGTGAGCTAAATGCCCGCTTGCTTTCTAAAGTAAGCAACAAGAGCATTTGCATGGCCATGGCCCAACTCAAACTTCTCTTTGAGGTGTGCCACCTGCTCCATATGAGCTAATTTGGCGACTTTCTTCAACTCTTTCATCCAATACTCGATTGGCTTGCCATACTTCTTCTCAATCGAAGGAAAATAAGAAGCTGGCCCCTGAACTTTCTTCTCCGCCATCATCTACTCCCTTGCTCGACTTAGAGATCCATTTGAGTGCCAAGAGTAATCACTCTCGTCTCGGGAAGACCAAAATAACCTGATGCTCGTGCTGAGTTTCTATGGAGAATTGCGAAGACCTTCTCCGTCATTCCCTTGAGAGAACTTTCAGATGACTCCACGAACTTTCTATCGGCGAGATAATAGGTGCACTCGGCTTCTTGTTCAGCGCTCATCACGAAATCAATAATTGATTTCTGGATATTCACATCCTGCTTAAAGCCAACCCATACATAGAGCTGTAGAACTCGCTCATTGATCTCTTTTAGCATTGGATTTGCGGTTACAAATGGAACATCTCCCTGAATAACTGTGACGATAAGAATCTTTTCAGGACAAGAATGCAAATTACGAAGTTGAGCAGCGAGTGCTTGTGGGACTTTAAGCGCTGTGCTTGAGAGATAAATACCTGTGTCTGGAATTATTGAAACATTCCGTGAGGTGATCGCAGATTCCACATCTTCCCAAGAGATATCTTGTTCACGCACTGCTTCCTCCAGTGCCTTCTGGCCAGTCCGCCATACCCACATCACATAGGTGATGACTAAACCAATAAGAAGTGGAACCCATGCACCCTTAAAGATCTTCGTGACTGTGGCGATAAAGAATGAGAGATCTATAGCCACCAAGACAGGAATAATGAGAGCCAGTAACTTCTTATTCCATTTGAACTTCTCTGCGGCGACATATGAGAAGGCAATTGTGGTCATCAGCATGGTGGCTGAGATAGCAAAAGAGTAAGCATTGGCAAGGGCGCTAGAGGTCTTGAAATTAACTACTAAGAAGATTGAGCCAAGCCCCACGATTAAATTCACCGTTGGCACATATATCTGGCCAATTACTGTAGAGCTGGTGTGAACAATCTTTATTCTTGGCAGAAGACCAAGGCGTACAGCTTCACGCGAGAGAGATGCCACACCTGTGATCAGAGCTTGGGAAGCGATGATTGTTGCAAGAGTTGCAAGAATTACCAGGAATAATTGAATATGGGAATTTGGAGCAAGAGCAAAGAAGAGACTCTCATCTGTTCCTGGGTTGTTAATGGCAACTACCGCTTGCCCCAGATAGTTGAGAACAAGTGATGGCGCGACGATAAAGAACCACCCAATACGGATGGGGCGTTTTCCGAAGTGTCCTAAATCGGCATAGAGAGCTTCGGCACCTGTGATCGCAAGAATTACACTCGAGAGAATAATGAAGGTGTGGAAGCCGTGGTGAGTGACATACTCGACTGCATATGACGGCGAAAGAGCCTGAATGACTTCTGGGCGCTCTTGAACCTTGAGCAAACCCAGTAATCCAATTGTGAAGAACCAGATAAAGATGATGGGACCAAAAATCTTACCGATTGTGTTACTGCCCTTATATTGAAAGGCAAAGAGCAGGACAAGGATCAAAACAGTCAGGGGAACAGTCCAGTCGGCAAGTGCTGGATTGAGAGTCTTGAGACCCTCTGTTGCTGAGAGCACGGAGATAGCTGGTGTGAGCATTCCATCTGCCACCAAGAGAGCAGTTCCCAAGAGCAAGAAAATAACGAAGAGATAGTTTCTGCCTGAAGTTGCAGAACGGACCTTCTTAGGGAGTAGAGCGAAGAGGGAGAGGATTCCGCCTTCACCATTGTTATCGGCACGCAGAACGAAGACTAAAT
>CALEZA010000066.1 GCA_937927965.1 uncultured Candidatus Planktophila sp. | reverse complement strand
GTATCTTGTGAAGGAAGCAAAGAACCTCACACCAGGCGTTCATGAAGTTCCTTCATACATCGACAAGGAAGTTGCATCACTCAAGCTCAAGTCAATGGGTGGCGAAATTGATTCACTCACACCAGCACAAGAGCTCTACCTCAACTCTTGGGAGCACGGTTCATAAATGCCCCGCATCCTGGTAGTCGATGACACTCTAGATCTAGCGGAGATGCTTGGGATTGTTCTCACAGGCGCTGGCTTTGATGTAGATCTCGTCAATCGTGGAGATGAGGCTTTGGAGGCATTTAGAAATAATCCTCCAGACTTAATTCTGCTCGATGTGATGCTTCCAGGAATTGATGGCATTGAAGTATGTAAATTGATTCGTAAGGAATCAATGGTTCCAATCGTCATGTTAAGCGCTAAAGGTGAGACCCGCGATGTTGTTGCAGGGCTCGAAGCAGGTGCAGATGACTATATGGAGAAGCCGTTTAAGAACGAAGTCGAGCTTGTAGCAAGAATACGAGCTCGACTTCGTCGCACCAATGCAGATGTCACAGGTGTCCTCACCATAGGTGATCTGACTATCGATGTGACAGCGCATGAAGTTCACAGAGGTTCACAGGTAATCACACTCACTCGTTTAGAGTTTGACCTATTGGTTGCCCTTGCTAAAGATCCAGGTCGAGTCTTCACTCGCGACGCGCTCCTTAGCGAAGTGTGGGGTTATCGCCATTCAACCGATACTCGATTGGTGAATGTGCATGTTCAGCGACTTCGATCCAAAATTGAACACGATCCAGAACATCCAGAGATTGTTCTGACGATTCGTGGAGTTGGTTATAAGGCGGGCGGCCAGTCCTGAGATGGGCAAATTACGCCTAGCCTTTCAACGCTCCATTGCAGCAAAGGTCATTACCTCAACAGTCCTCCTCTCTCTTGGAGTCGTGTGGCTTGCAGGTTCAGCCCTTGATTCAAGGCTTTCTGCAGGTATTAGATCGGTAAACCTGAGTTCATCTATTGCAGAGGCGCGTCTGGCATTCTTTAACGCGCAGTACCAGCTCTTAATCTCTCAAGGGGTCTCATCTGCCGAGAGAAAGAAAGTCTTGGCAGAAATTGTGGTGGAGGCGACAACTCAAGGAATTAAAGAACAGAGAAGAGAAGTAATTTTCGTAAAGACTCCCTCAACAAAGAAATCTTCCGTGAGCTATGAAATGTCTTCGAATAGCTCTGAAATATCCTCCATTCCACAGAGCCTTCGCACAAATATTCAGAAGGATTCTTCTCTTCATTACGAATACGGAACTCTCACATATGCAACAGGAGATCCAGTTGACTCTCTCTTTGTTGGTAATCGGATAGATATTCCTGGTGGCGGACGCTATGAGATGTATGTGGTGTTTTCGCTTGCCAATCAAGCATCAACTATCTCATTAATTCAAAACTCACTTCTTGTGACAGGTTTTGCTCTGATCTTCCTCATCGCACTCATCACTTATCTAGTGGTGCGCCAAGTTGTTCGTCCTGTTCGCCAAGCGGCAAGCGTGGCAAAGCAATTTACCCAAGGTAGATTTGATTTACGACTGCCCATCACCTCAAAAGATGAGTTGGCAACGCTTGCTATTTCCTTTAATGATATGGCTGAATCAATTGAACGCCAGATTTCCAGACTTGAGAACTTATCCCGCGTTCAGCACAGATTTGTATCTGATGTCTCTCACGAACTAAGAACCCCTCTCACCACGCTCCGAATGGCCTCAGAGGTCATCTATAACAACAGAAGCGGATTTGAAGCTCCAGTATCACGAAGTGCTGAACTTCTTGTTGCTCAGCTCGATCGCTTTGAGCGGTTGCTTGAGGACCTTCTGGAGGTGAGCCGCTTTGATGCTGAGGTTGCTGTTCTGGAGCCTGTTGATTTTGATCTGATTGTCTTGATCAAAAGATGCGTTCAAGATCTTGGTATAGATGGTGATGAAAAAACTTCAGGAATCTCTACAAAATCCGATGATTCCGTGGTTAGAATCAAAGCTGATATGCGACGAGTTGAGCGCATTATGAGAAATCTGCTCTCAAATGCTTTAGATCATTGCGATGGAACACCTATTGAAGTCACAGTTGTCTCTACTGAAACTGAGGTTTCTGTCGGAGTGCGAGACTATGGAACAGGTCTTGATGAATCTTCCTTGATTAGAGTCTTTGACCGATTCTGGAGAGCAGATCCATCTCGTGCTCGCACAAGAGGTGGAACAGGTCTTGGGTTATCAATCGCTCTGGAAGATGCGCGACTCCACAATGGAGAGCTGGATGCATGGGGAAGACCTGGTAAGGGCGCTCACTTCGTCCTCACATTACCTCGCGTAGCGGGGGAGGCACTTCAATCGCGTCCATTGAAGCCAGCTCCAGCTGATTTCCACCAGGAGCACTTCCTCCAATAATCTGATTGCTTTTTTGCTGCACGATAAAGCGGTGAAAATACTTACCTCTTTAAGTGAACTTGTCTTTCCGAGTAGATGTGTTGCATGCGGAATTCTTGGATTGCATCTCTGCGAAAAATGCAGCAATGAGATGAAACCTTCCCATATCAAAACTATCTTTCCTTCGAATTCGGGCTTTTCATTGATTGTCATCTCTGCAACTTCTTATTCACCAATTGCATCATCAATTCTTCTTGCATCAAAGGAATCCCACATCACTTCGGCAGATAGTGTGATTAGAGAACTCTTGGGGCATTCACTCTCTTTTTTCTTAGATAAATATGAGGCAGATTTTCTTCTGCCGATTCCATCTCGTCCTTCAATGAATAGAAAGAGAGGGCGAAGCTATATCTCGGAGATTGCTGCATCGGTGGGCAATCAACACTGCCTACCCACAATCTCTCTTTTGCGCCATGGGCGAATTGTGAGAGATCAAAGCTCACTCGCCAGGAGCGGCAGAAGGAATAATCTGGATGGAGCCTTGGTTGTAGAGGACAGAGATAGGGTGGCTGAGAACTCACGAGCCCTGCTCATCGATGACCTAGTAACGACAGGTGCCACCCTTCTAGAAGCGGCTCGGGCCTTGAGATATGCGGGAATTGAGGTTTCTGGAGGCGTCACAGCCTTCGTTGCCAAACCCCTACGATAGGACCCGTTGGACCACCCGAAAGGTAACTCGTACATGGCCAAGCTTTTAGATCGGATTATGCGTGCAGGCGAAGGAAAGATCCTTCGCGACCTCAGCAAAATCGTTGACCAAGTCAACTCTTTTGAGGCATCTATCGCACCACTTTCTGATGAAGCCCTTCGTGCGAAGACTGATGAATTTAAAGCTCGCCTTGCAAAGGGTGAGACTCTCGATGACCTTCTTCCTGAAGCCTTTGCTGTTGTTCGAGAAGCAGCAAAGCGCACACTCGGTCAGCGCCATTACGATGTTCAATTAATGGGTGGAGCAGCACTTCACCAAGGCAATATCGCAGAAATGCGTACTGGTGAAGGTAAGACTCTTGTTGCAACACTTCCTTCTTACCTAAATGCACTTGCAGGTCGTGGAGTACATGTGGTTACAGTCAATGACTATCTCGCAGAGCGCGATAGTGAGTGGATGGGTCGCATCCATCGATTCTTAGGATTATCTGTTGGTGTCATTCTCAACAGCATGACTCCAGCTCAGCGCCGCACAGCATATGCCGCTGACATCACCTATGGAACAAATAACGAATTTGGTTTTGATTACCTTCGCGACAATATGGCATGGTCTTTAGAAGAGTGTGTTCAGAGAGATCACTTCTTTGCTGTAGTAGACGAAGTTGACTCGATTTTGATTGATGAAGCTCGAACACCTTTGATCATCAGCGGACCTGCTGACAAGGCAACTAAGTGGTATGTGGAGTTTGCAAATATTGCGGGCAAGCTTCAGAGAGATGTTCACTACGAGGTCGATGAGAAGAAGAAGACCATCGGAATTCTCGAAGATGGTGTGACAAAAGTGGAAGAGCTTCTAGGGATTGAAAACCTCTACGAAGCTGCTAACACAACACTTATCGGTTATCTCAATAATTCAGTACGCGCAAAAGAGCTTTTCAAGCGCGATAAAGATTATGTTGTGATGAATGGCGAGCTTCTCATCGTTGATGAGCACACAGGCCGTATGCTCGCGGGCCGCCGTTATAGTGAAGGTCTCCACCAAGCACTAGAAGCTAAAGAGCGCATTGAAATCAAGGATGAGAATCAGACCCTTGCGACAATTACACTTCAGAACTACTTCCGTCTCTATGAAACTATCTCAGGTATGACAGGTACTGCCATGACTGAGGCATCTGAATTTCATCAGATTTATAAGCTTGGCGTAGTACCAATTCCAACAAATCGTTCCATGCAGCGAATTGATCAAACAGATTTGGTTTATAAGACTGAAATTGGAAAGTTCACTGCTGTGGTTCATGACATTGTTGAGCGTCACCGCAAAGGTCAGCCAGTGCTCGTTGGAACTGTGAGCGTAGAAAAGTCTGAAGAGCTTTCAGCTCTACTAAAGAAAGCGGGAGTGCCTCATGAGGTTCTCAACGCAAAGCATCATGAGCGTGAGGCATCAATCGTTGCTCGCGCTGGCGTAAAGGGCGCAGTAACAGTTGCAACAAATATGGCAGGTCGCGGTACTGACATCATGCTCGGTGGTAACCCAGAATTTATGGCTGACTTTGAACTTCAGCGTCGTGGAATCTCTCCTGTAGATAATCCTCGTGAATACGAAGCAGCATGGGCCGATGAGATTGCAAAGCAAAAAGCTGCAGTTGCAACAGGACATGAAGAAGTTATCGCACTGGGAGGACTTTATGTTCTAGGCACTGAGCGCCATGAATCTCGTCGTATTGATAATCAGCTTCGTGGTCGCTCTGGTCGCCAAGGCGATCCAGGTGAATCACGCTTCTATCTCTCACTTCAAGATGATTTGATGCGTCGATTTAATTCAGCGCTAGTGGAGAGATTCCTTTCTGCAGCTGGTCTTCCTGATGATGAGCCAATTGAAGCGAAGATGGTTTCAAACGCTATTCGTTCAGCTCAGACTCAAGTAGAGGCTCAGAACTTTGAAATCCGTAAAAATGTTCTCAAGTATGACGATGTGATGAATCGTCAGCGCGAAGTCATCTATGGTGAGCGTCGCTTAGTTCTTGAAGGCGAAGATATTGGTTCACAGGTTAAAGATTTCGTTTCAGAAACTCTCTCTGCTTATGTTCGCGCTGCAACAGCCGAGGGCTTTAGCGAAGATTGGAATTTGGCAGATCTTTGGACTGCTTTGAAGTTGATTTATCCAGTCTCCTTCACAGCAGATGAACTTCTCGCTGAGATCGGTGGCATTGGTTCACTCGATGCTGACTATCTCGAGGAGAGAATTCTTAGCGATGCCGCTAAGGCATATGACGAGCGTGAAGCAGCTTTGGGTGTTGAGGTTATGCGCGAGCTAGAGCGCAAAGTTTTGCTCTCAGTACTAGATCGCAAGTGGCGTGAGCACCTCTATGAGATGGATTATCTCCAAGAGGGAATCGGACTTCGTGCCATGGCACAACGCGATCCTCTCGTTGAATATCAGCGTGAAGGGTATGAGCTTTTCTCAGCGATGATGGATGCAATCAAGGAAGAACTTGCAAGCCTTGTCTTTAATGTTGAAGTCACAATTGAAGGTGATGGATCGTCCATCGCTGCAAAGGGACTTTCTGAGAAGCCTGCAGATGTTGCTCCGCTTCAATACACAGCGCCAGGTGAGAACGGCGCTGTGACAACAGGTGAAGTCACTCGCAATAGCCCTTGCCCATGTGGGTCGGGTAAGAAATATAAGCGTTGCCATGGAGCTGCATAAGTTATAGAAGATCAATCTCTGTGCAGATCCATCTGCCATTGATACCTTCTGCTCTGATCACCATTGATCTATAGCGCTGCTTAAATGCAACGACAACGCTAGCTTCACAGAGGCCATCGAATGGTTCATTAATGTGCACGCTGCGAACTCTTCCGACTTCATCGATGCTGCCGATTCTTCTAAGAATTTCAGCAAAGATTACTCGGTGGCAACGATCTGCAACTTGCAAGGATTGACGCCTACCCGCCCAAATTTCTAGAACCATCGTTGCAAGGTGTGGGATCCAATCATCAAGGAGTGGGAGTGTGGCGGCCGAAGTTGGCTGAGGGAGATCATCGACGGCAAATTGCTCGCCAAAGTAAGTGGGTGTGCGAAAGAGGGGCCTTTCTTCAATTCTAGAAAATTCTGTTTCTGGCTCCAAGGTTGGGTGAACCCATGGGGTTGGGCGTGAGTTCTCGGGGAGGTTGTAAGTCTCTGTCATGGCGGAAAGAATGGTGAGAAGTGCTCACTTGATACATCAGCGAAAGAGTCCAACTTCTTCTCATACCTTGGAATGACTGTGGACAAGTAATTTATCCAGGTAGAGCCGCCGATAAGTTTGCTGCCATGTCGATCACAGCTAAACACACCCCCAGATTTATCATCGCCATATCTCTCTTTCTCACATCAATTCTCATTTCAATATCAGTTGCGGTTTTTGCTCATAGAAAAGTTCAATATTGGGTCGTTGCTCGGCCAATTCCGCAAGGGGTTGAAATAAAGGAGGGCGATCTACGCAAAGCTGGAGCAGCATTTGATATTGGGATTAATAGTTATATTCGCGCCTCTCAGAATCCCAGTGGAGCCATCACTCTTCGCAATCTCAATGAAGGG
>CALEZA010000065.1 GCA_937927965.1 uncultured Candidatus Planktophila sp. | reverse complement strand
AAGAGAGCGGGAGAAGATTGATGCTCAGTGCATTTGGAATGGCGTTTAAGACGCCTGAACTTCGAAAGAAAATCTTCTTCACTCTCTCAATCATGGCCCTCTTCCGCTTTGGTTCAGTTATCCCAACACCAGGTGTTTCATATACCAATGTGAAGGCCTGTCTTAACCAAGCAGATACAGGCGGCCTCTTTGGCCTGATCAACTTGTTCTCTGGTGGAGCGCTTCTTCAGCTCTCTGTATTTGCTCTCGGCATCATGCCTTACATCACCAGCTCGATCATCATTCAGCTTCTGACTGTTGTTATTCCTCGCTTTGAAACATTAAAGAATGAGGGTCAGTCAGGAACTGCAACTCTTACTCAATACACCCGCTACCTCACCATTGCACTCGCAATCTTGCAGTCAACAGGTTTGGTTGCAGTTGCCCGTACACCAGGTCGCTTGATTTCAGGTTGTTCACTTGCAATCATCCCTGACACCTCATGGCAGCGCATCGTCACAATGATTGTTGTGATGACAGCTGGAACATCTGTAATTATGTGGCTCGGCGAGCTCATCACAGATCGTGGTGTTGGTAACGGTATGTCAATCTTGATCTTCACATCTATTGCAGCAGGTTTCCCTGGCCAGCTCTGGTCAATCAAGCTCGCTAAGGGTCTTCCAACATTTATCTTCGTTCTTCTCATCGGATTTGCTGTCGTTGCAGCAGTTGTATTCGTTGAGCAAGCACAGCGCAGAATCCCTGTTCAATATGCAAAGCGCATGGTGGGACGCCAGGCATATGGTGGAACTTCTACCTATATTCCTATCAAGGTGAACCAGGCTGGCGTTATTCCAGTGATCTTCGCATCTTCACTTCTTTATATCCCTTCACTTGTTGTGAACTTCACCAATAGCCAAGCAGGCTGGGCTGTCTGGATTTCACGAAATCTCGTCAAGGGTGATCACCCAATTTATATCGCGCTCTACTCAGCGCTCATTATTTTCTTCACATACTTCTATGTAGCAATCACATTTAATCCTGATGAGGTTGCAGATAACATGAAAAAGTACGGTGGATTTATTCCTGGTATTCGTGCTGGTCGCCCAACATCTGAATACCTTACATATGTCCTTTCACGCATTACAGCCCCAGGCGCACTTTATCTCTCACTTGTTGCTGTTATTCCGATCATTGCCCTCGTCCTCTTTGGAGCATCACAGAACTTCCCATTTGGTGGAACTGCGATTCTCATTGTTGTCGGTGTTGGTCTTGATACTGCAAAGCAGATTGAGTCACAGCTCCAGCAGCGTTCATACGAAGGCTTCCTTAAGTAATGCGCCTCGTCCTGGTAGGTCCACCAGGTGCGGGCAAAGGAACACAAGCTCAATTCCTAGCCGCGCACTATGGCATCCCGCATATCTCTACTGGAGATATCTTCCGTGCAAACCTCAAGGAGAATACTCCGCTTGGTCAGGAAGCTAAGGGGTACATGGATGCAGGGCAGCTTGTTCCTGATTCAGTGACCAACGCAATGGTGAAGGATCGACTTACTTGGGATGATGTTGCCAATGGCTTCTTGCTCGATGGCTTCCCACGAAATGTTGTTCAGGCTGAAGTCCTACGCGCAATTCTCGCTGAAAAGCGCACACCACTCGATGCAGTTCTAGAGCTTTCAATTCCAAATGAATTAATCATCGGTCGCCTCTCATCACGACGCACTTGCCGCGCTTGTGGCGCTCCATCTGGTCCAGAAGCAACTGCATGTTCTGCATGTGGGGGAGCCGATCTCTACCAGCGCGAAGACGACA
>CALEZA010000064.1 GCA_937927965.1 uncultured Candidatus Planktophila sp. | reverse complement strand
AAACTAATGCCGGGCAATCTTTTGCGCAAGCGGTTTCGATCGCACAGGATGCAATGGCAGTTGGCGTTAACTGCACACCCCCAGAGTTAATTACTGATTTATTAAGTTCTGCTAAATCAGATAAACCCTGTGTTGTTTACCCAAACTCAGGCAGGGTATGGGATGCAGTGAAAAAGGAGTGGACTGGAAGTGCTGCGGTTGGGTTTAATGATCAACTGATTCAGGAGTGGATGGAATTTGGCGCTGAAATTATTGGTGGTTGCTGCGGAACCACACCTGATCATCTCGCTTCGGTAGTAGCCAAAGTTGATGGCATTTCCTCAAAACAACGAAGCGTAATCTCTGAGCCATCTGTTTCCTCCCTATATCAAAGTATCCCGTTCCACCAGGACGCGACTTATTTAGCAATTGGTGAACGAACCAACGCAAATGGTTCGAAAGCTTTTAAAGAGGCTCTCGTTGCCGAAGATTGGCAAACTTGCGTTGAAATAGCTCGTGATCAGATTCGAGACGGTGCTCATGTCTTGGATCTCTCAGTTGACTATGTCGGACGCGACGGAGCTGCAGATATGCGCGAGATTGCCTCACGTTTTGCAACATCATCAACTCTTCCCATCATGCTTGATTCAACGGAGCCAAATGTCATTAAGGCAGGGCTTGAATCTCTTGGCGGTCGATGTGTTATCAACTCCGTCAATTATGAAGATGGAGATGGTCCAGACTCTAGATTTGCTCGAATAATGCCGTTGATTAAGGAACATGGATCTGCGGTCGTTGCCCTCACTATCGATGAGGAAGGACAAGCAAGAACTTCAGAATGGAAATTACGAGTCGCACGACGATTGATTAAGGATCTCACTGAAAATTGGGGGATTTCATTGAGCGATGTCATGATCGACACGCTTACCTTCCCAATAGCAACAGGCCAAGAGGAAACTCGCCGCGATGGTCTTGAAACTATTTCAGCTATCAAAACTCTCAAAGAGGAATATCCAGAGGTTCAGACAACCTTAGGCGTTAGCAATGTTTCATTTGGACTTAATCCTGCAGCAAGAGTTGTTCTCAATTCAGTCTTCTTGCATGAGTGTTATCAGGTAGGACTTACATCGGCAATCGTGCATCCATCCAAAATCATGCCTATGGCGAGAATTGACGAACGCCAGAGAGAAGTAGCACTCGACCTCATCTATGATCGACGCAGATTTGATGGAGAAGTCTGCACATACGACCCACTCTCTGAGTTCCTGCAGTTATTTGAAGGCGTTGAACTGGCAACGAGTCGCCTTACTCGAGCTGCAGAGTTGGCCGCACTGCCACTAGAGGAGCGTTTACAGCGACGCATTATTGACGGCGAGAAGGTCGGGTTAAATGAGGACCTAGAAGAAGCCCTCTCCCAAAAGATTGCTCCTCTCACAATTATCAACGATCACCTTCTTGAAGGTATGAAGGTTGTTGGAGAACTGTTCGGCAAGGGTGAGATGCAGCTTCCATTTGTTCTACAAAGCGCTGAGGTTATGAAGAGTGCTGTTGCATTCTTAGAGCCTTACATGGAGAAAAGTGATGAAGGTGGTCGCGGCACCATGTTGTTAGCGACCGTTAAAGGTGATGTTCACGACATCGGCAAAAACCTTGTAGATATCATTCTCTCTAACAACGGTTACAAAGTGGTCAATATAGGTATTAAGCAGACAGTGAATCAAATTATTGATGCTGCTCTTGAAAATGATGTTGATGCAGTTGGTATGAGTGGATTACTCGTGAAATCTACCGTTGTTATGCGAGAGAATTTGGAAGAGATCACTGCTCGAGGATTGGATCAGAAGTGGCCAATCGTACTTGGTGGAGCTGCTCTCACTCGTGCTTTTGTCGAAGAAGATCTCTCGTCGGTATTTCCAGGTGAAGTTCGTTATGCCAGAGATGCTTTTGAGGGCTTGCGTCTCATGGATGCGATCATGGCAGTTAAGCGTGGTGAGCCAGGTGCTGCTTTGCCAGCATTACGTGAGCGTAAAGTTAAGAGAGTCGCTCGAGTTGACGATGTTGAAACAACAGACACCACTCGCAGTGATGTCGCAATCGATATTGACATTCCCAATGTTCCGTTCTATGGATCTAGAATTGTTAAGGGAATCCCACTTGCTGACTATGTAGGAATGCTTGATGAGAGAGCTCTCTTCATGGGCCAGTGGGGACTTAAAGGTGCTCGGGGTGAATACGAGACAATGGTTGAACAAGAAGGTCGTCCGAGACTTCGTTCCCTTCTCAATGAAGTTCAATCCAATGGTTGGTTAGAAGCAGCTGTCGTATATGGATATTTCCCATGCGTGAGTGAAGGAAATGATCTTGTTATCTTGCATCATGAAGGGCCCCTTAAAGGTCAAGAGCGCACACGATTCTCGTTTCCTCGTCAGCGTCGAGATAGGCGTTTATGCATCTCTGACTTCTTCGCCTCCCGAGAGAGCGGCAAAGTGGATGTTGTTGCCTTCCATGTTGTGACAATGGGTAATACTGTGAGCAAGGCGGCCAATACCCTCTTTGAAGCCAATTCATATCGAGAGTATTTGGAATTGCATGGTCTTTCAGTTCAGCTTACAGAGGCACTTGCAGAGCACTGGCATGCTCGAATCCGAGAAGAGATGAGCGTTCGTGGTTTAGATTCTCCAGATCTTCAGGGGATTCTCGATCAAGGTTATCGCGGTTCCCGTTATTCGTTCGGTTATCCAGCGTGTCCTGATATTGAACAGCAAGTGCAACTCTGTGAGCTCTTAGAGCCAGAACGCATTGGTGTCCATCTTTCCGAGGAATTCCAATTACATCCTGAGCAATCTACTTCCGCGATAATTGTTCATCACCCAGAAGCTAAATACTTTAACGCGAATTAACTCTTGTTATGAGCGGGGCAGATACTCTTAAAGGAACACCAATCGCATAACTTGGATTTCTTTTGCGGGAAGAAATCAGTATCAATCGCGGTGAGGATTTCATCTCCGATATTTTTCAAGATTTTTTCCGTAGACTGCAGATCTTTCTCTGTTGGTGAACTCTTCAACACTTGCCCATCTCCTAAATACAGCAGCTGAAGGAGTCGAGGTAGGACACCGTGCTCTTTCCAGTAGAGAAGTGCATACACGCGTAACTGGAAGAGGGCTTTATCTTCCCAACCAGGCTTAGGCGCTTTACCTGTCTTGTAGTCGACTATTCGCACTTCACCTGTTGGCGCAACATCAAGACGATCCACATAACCATGGAGATAGACCTGCTCTGAGAGATTTCCTTCGACATGGAGTTCGCGATAGGTTGAGTCAAATGTTGTGGGATTTTCTAAACCGAAGTAAGTGTCCAAAAGTGATTCAGCTCGATCCAGCCATTCTTTGTGATCGGCAATCATCTCAGCCAATTCTGATTTCTTTTCAAGATGTTCCTGCCATTTGGTTGGCAACAGCGAGAGAGCCGAGGACTTAGTCCTCTCAAGCCTTGGAAGCTCAAAGAGATCCTCTAAAACAGAGTGAACCAACTTGCCTCGTTCAGCATCCAAGCTAATTGCCTCAGGAAGGTTAAGAATGGCGCGGTATTTGTAGAGCTGAGGGCAATTGGTGAAGTCATTGACTCGGCTGGGGGATAGGCGAAGAGCAGACTCCATGGCGCGACCATAGCGCCTGCATCCACAAGAGAAGGCGTATCTCACATAAGATTTCCCCGTGTCCACATCAGAATCAACTCAGCGACCTCAGAGTGGCTATTTCAAGGCTGGCGATCGAATCCAATTAACAGATCCCAAGGGAAAGTTGTATAGCTTCACTATTACGCCTGGAAAGGAATGGCACACCCATAAAGGATGGATTGTTCACGATGAATTAATCGGTCTTCCTGAAGGGTCAGTCGTGAGCACTACCGCAGGACTTAAATTCACTGCGTTCGTTCCTTTACTTGCAGACTATGTGTTGAGCATGCCTCGCGGTGCAACAATTGTTTACCCGAAAGATGCTGCGATGATTGTGGGTGTTGCAGATGTTTATCCTGGAGCTCGAGTGCTGGAAGCTGGCGTTGGTAGCGGCGCTTTAACTCTTTCGCTACTGAGAGCAGTTGGCCCAAATGGTTCTGTTCATAGCGTTGAACGAAGAGATGACTTTGCAAAGAATGCATCAGAGAATGTGACCAACTATTTTGGGCAGACTCCTTCAAATTGGCGTCTCGATGTAGGTTCAGTTCAAGATCAGGTGTTTACCGAACAATATGATCGTGTCATCCTCGACATGCTTGCTCCTTGGGAATGTGTTGCCATGGCTGCGCAGGTTCTTCGCCCTGGAGGAGTCTTCCTTGCTTATGTTGCAACAACAACACAGCTTTCAGCAACCGCGGAAGCGCTCAAAGAAGATGGTCATTTCACTGAGCCTGAAAGCTCAGAAACCCTCGTTCGAGGTTGGCATCATGAAGGACTTGCCGTTCGACCACAACAGCGAATGATTGGTCATACTGGTTTTCTAATTCAAAGCAGAAGAATGGCCCCGGGTGTTGAGGTACTGCCGCGACGCCGTCGTCCAGCGAAGGGAGCATACGGTGTCTCAGAAGAGTGAACGCCTAGTCAATCTCACAATCGCACTGTTGGCTACGAAGAGATACCTCACGAAATCTGAAATCTTCAATAGCGTTGCTGGGTATAAAGGTGATGCGGAAGCTCGTGATCGCATGTTTGAGCGAGATAAAGATGATCTTCGTAAGCTGGGTATCACAATTGAACTGGGAACCTTTGATCCACTTTTTGAGGATGAGGCTGGTTATCGAATCAAACCTGAAACTTATGCACTTCAATTGAAAGATCTCACCACCACGCAGTTGAGCCTTCTGGCTAAAGCCTCTGCTGCCTGGAAAGAGGCTTCTCTTGCTGATGCTGCCCATTCGGGACTAAGGAAATTGAAATCTCTAGGCATCGACTCTGACATATCATCTCTCCCAGATTTTTCAATCACCCTTCCTTCGCCTCCAGAACAGATCAATGATGTGATTGAGGCTGTCACTCAAAGAAGAGTGATTACCTTTGAATACCTGGATGAAGAATATAGATCTCAGCTTCGTAAGGTCGAGCCTTACAAACTCTCGCACTCCAAAGGTCACTGGTATCTAATCGCCAGAGATATTGAAAAGGACGCACTAAGAACATTTAGAGTCGATCGATTTGCAAGCACTGTAGATATTTCTGCGACTTCAAATGCTTATCAAGTTGACGAAGTTGCCCTTCAAATTGAAGAGGAGAAGCGACAGAGGGAACCTTTGAAGGCAGTAGTGGCCGTTCGAAAAGGAAGAGGTAATTCCTTGCGTGGTCAAGGTGCAATCTCTTCCTTAGATGACGATTGGGATCGCATCGAAGTTCCTTACTTTGATGAAGAGAGATTAATCAAGGAGATTTTGTGGCTCAAAGATGATGCTCGAATCATCGAGCCTGTCGAAGTAGCCCAATCATTGGTGATGTCGCTTGAGAAGTTGGTGGCACTCCATGGCTAAACCAAGCGGTCCAATGCAAGAAGTGGCAAGACTTCTAGATCTCGTTCCTTATCTTTCAACCCATTCCTACATTTCAATGAAAGAACTTGCCTCTGAGTTCGACATTACTGAACGAGAACTCGCAAATGAGCTAACGGCGTTATCTATGTGTGGTCTGCCTGGCTATACTCCATATGAATTGATCGACATCTTCTTTGAATCTGGATTTGTTTCTATTACCAATCATGATCCATTAGATATTCCTAGAGCGCTGTCTCAATTAGAAGTTGCATCGCTTCTTCTTGGTTTAGAGTTACTTCGAGAATCTCTCAATGATGAGAGTTCAAGTGTTAAGGATGAAATTGACACTCTTGTTGAACAGCTTCGCACACTTGCTGGAAATGCAATTACCGCCCAGGCACCAGCTGATCTTGGTCATCTTTCAACAATTCAAAAGGCAATAGCTCATAGAACTTGCTTATCGGTTACCTATCTGTCCACGCAGAAAGATCTTGTGGGGGAGAGAATCATCGAGCCTTTAGATGTTTATCATGATGGAGATGTCTCCTACTTGAGCGCCTTCTGTCGGTCTGTTCAGGGTTATCGAAACTTTAGGCTAGATAGAATTCAGAATCTCTCCGAAGTCAACGAACCACGAACTGCTCTCAAGACTGAAGCGGGTTCTGAATCCGAGAAAATCCCTGTAGGTGTGAAGTTCCATAATCGCCGCCGTGAAAGTGCTGAACTTCTATCGCTGTCTCAGATTTCTGCCCAAGGAGAGGCAACCGTTGAAGTCTTTAACGAGGAGTGGCTCGTGAGGGCAGTCCTGTCCTCAAGTCCCGCTATTGAGGTAAAGGCACCTAAGGCCCTCAGAAGCCAGATTCAGGCGGATGCCGAAAAGATTCTCGCCCTTTACCGCTCATAATTCAGCCATTTGCGATAGCGTTTGCCCATGCCATTTCTACGCGAACCAAGCCACATCCTCCTCGTTTTGATCGTCCTAGTTGTCCTCTTTGGCGCTAAGCGACTCCCAGATTCAGCTCGTTCACTCGGTCGCTCAATGCGTATCTTCAAGTCTGAGATGAAAGAAATGAAGACTGAGGACGACGGCAAGAGCGACGGCAAGAACGACTCTTCTTCCGAGAAGTAACTTTCATGGCGGCCACCAGTGGCGGTCGCATGCCGCTTATCGAACATCTACGCGAGCTGCGCCGACGGGTTGTTAAATCCGCAATAGCCATCATCATTGGCTTTGGCTTCGGATGGGCTTTCTACAATTCGATTATCACCAAATTGGCTGAGCCTGTATGTGATCTCAAGAAAGCTCAAGAGATGGGTGCAGCGCAATGCGGTTCCCTATATATCAATGGTGTTCTCGGTCCACTTAATCTTCAGATTAAGGTTGCTCTTCTCACTGGCGTAATTGTGATGGCACCTGTTTGGCTCTATCAACTTTGGGCTTTCATCGCTCCTGCACTCCATCGAAAAGAGAAACGAAATTCCGTAGCATTCTTCGCGGCTGCAACTCCATTTTTTGCAGCGGGCGCAACTCTTGGATATTTAATTCTTCCAGTTGCAATCAGAGTTCTCTTTGGTTTCACCCCTAATGCACTTACTAACTTAGTTCGATTCGATGATTATCTCGATTTCGTTCTTCGCATTATTTTGCTCTTTGGAATTGCTTTCGAACTTCCAGTATTTCTCGTTACGTTCAACGCGATCGGTTTCTTGAGCGGAAAAACAATCTTGAGGCCATGGAGAGCCTGGATCTTCGGAATCACGCTCTTTATCGCTGGATTCACTCCTAGCGCGGACCCACTTTCCATGTTGTTGCTTGCAGTGCCTCTTATTGCACTCTATTTCGCGGCTGGTGGCATAGCCCTACTCAACGATCGTCGTCGGGATAAACGAACAGCCAAGATGTTTGCTGAAACTCCAGTCGGCAGTGCAGCTCCTATTGATGCACCAACGCCAATAGACGGTGAATGAAGTGTGGCTCCTAGTAATCAATCCTCACTCTGGAAATGGTCGAGGTAGTTCTGTCGGCTCACAAGTGACCAAGTATCTCTCCGATCGGTCTGTTTCATATGTTTCGTTGGCAGCTTCAAGCGCCGCTGAACTTCAGAGTCAGATGCAGGCGGAAATTAAGAGAAATACTTATGAAGGCGTAATTGCAGTAGGGGGAGATGGATTAGTTCATCTCGTTTTGCAGGTTTGCGTTCCTGCCCATCTGCCTTTCGCCATCATTCCCGCCGGAACTGGAAATGACTTTGTGCGAACCCTTGGCTGGTCGCTCGATAATGTGGAAGGAATCCTTGATCGAGTACTTTCAACAAAGCCAACTTCTATAGATTTGGGTAATGTTGATTCTGAGTGGTTTGCTGCGATCCTTTCGACAGGTTTTGACTCTGTTGTTAATGAGAGAGCAAATTCTCTCTCTTGGCCAAAAGGTCCTGCTCGCTATAACATTGCAATAGCTTTGGAGCTCGCTCGATTTAAACCCATTTCTTACGAAATCATCTGCGACGGCACACTGATCAGTACAAAGGCGATGTTGGTGGCCATAGGAAATGGAAAGTCATACGGGGGAGGGATGCTCGTTTGTCCCCAAGCGCAACTCCATGACGGACTCTTCGACATTATGATTCTAGAACCAGTCTCCAAGGTTGAATTCCTTAAAGTGTTCCCAAAGGTGTATTCAGGATCGCACTTGAGTCATCCGTCAGTAAAAACCCTTAGAGCCAAGAAAGTTTCTATTTCAGCATCGGCTGTCGCATATGCTGACGGTGAGCGCATTGGCCCAGCGCCTATCTCTGCAGAATGCGTAGCAGGGGCGGGTCTGACATGGATTCTCTAGACTCCCCAGCAGAGAGATATGCGGCAGCTCGCAAGAGAGCACAACATCCGCTGACTGAAGAATTTATTGCTCAATTCGAATTTGGATTTGATGACTTCCAAATAGCAGCTTGCCAAGCCGTTGAAGAAGGTAGGGGAGTGTTGGTTGCGGCCCCAACAGGTGCAGGTAAAACTGTAGTCGGAGAATTCGCAGCATTTAGCTCGATTGCCAAGGGGAAGAAGTGTTTCTACACAACACCTATCAAAGCCCTAAGCAACCAGAAATTCCATGAATTTGTAGAACGATTTGGTGAGGATCGAGTTGGTCTTCTCACAGGTGATACCAATATCAACAGTGATGCTCAAATTATGGTGATGACCACCGAGGTTCTTCGCAATATGCTTTACGCAAACTCTTCCACACTTGCAAATTTAGGCGCTGTTGTTATGGATGAAGTTCACTATCTGGCGGACAAGTTCCGA
>CALEZA010000063.1 GCA_937927965.1 uncultured Candidatus Planktophila sp. | reverse complement strand
GTGCACCTCAGTGATATTGAGATCAAGATGCTTGAAAGAGCGAGTGCTTAAGGCCTAAAGAAAGAAGTTCCCCAATTTGTGAACATCTGGATGATTCCAGGCTTTACATATTCCACAGCGCTCTTGGCTGCAACAGGCACATAAGCATTGGCTGCATGCATCGCTAACGCCGCACCCGCAGCACATGGATAGCCACATGCGTCATAGCCGACGGTTGTTGCCACAAAGTCTGAGACGGTGAAGTAAGTATCGGCAAGGATATTTGCTTCAGCACTATTGCTGCCAATAGGAATTTCAATGGCAAAGACAAGAGTGAGAGCTATTGCAATTCGAAAGATTTTGAATTCAAGTGGGTATTTCTTAGGGATAAGAATTGACTGCATCTTTCATCCATTCGTTAGAGTATGAATAGAAGATAGATTTCTATTATCTTTTTATTCTTTTTCTTTCATCACGAAAGATAAATAAATTAACTACTTTGCGTAGCTATTTCATCAGCAAACATTGGCCCCACACCCCATGCACCACCATCATGGCGATCGATACACCACGCTGAATACTCAGCTAACTCTGGTTGCCCAAAGAACTTAGCCCCTTCATCGCCTGTGACCATCAGGGCCGTTGCAAGGGCATCTGTGAGCCCACCGTCAGGTCCTATGACCGTTGCCGACTTAGCACCAATAGCAATCAGACCTGAGTAAGGATCTGTGATGTGAGAGCCTCGCTCATATGTTCCTGATGTTGCAATAGCTCCACTGAATATCTCAAAGATGCGAAATACCTCTTGGGTGTTATCAGGGTTTACAACCCCGATCTTCCAAGGCTCTATCTCACCGCTAACCAGGATATTTCCACCACGCAGTGTGAGATCTCCTGCAGCATTGACTTGGATATGTTCACACCCTGCCTTCTGCAAGATATCTGCCACCTTATCTGCAGCCCATCCCTTCACATAGCCTGATGGATCAAATCCACCCTCTACTGCCCATGGATCAAATGCACCATCGGATAAATACTTTGCGTTCTGACATGCATCCCACACCATTTGAACATCCTGGGGGCATTGACCAATCTCTATCTCTCTTCGCCGAAGGCGAGAGATAAAGCTCTGTTCTTTATAAGTACTAAAAGCGTTATCGACTTCAATTACAAAGTCGGTAACTTCTTGAATTGCACTATCTATAGCTGCGCGATCAATACTCGTGGAGGCAGCCTCTATATAGAGAATTGTTCCCCAGATGGGAATCTCATATGCCCCACGAGAAATCATCATTGAACTTTTACAAACCTGCCTTAGAGAGTGCGCTCACAAGAGATTTCCACCATCCATAGGAGGTATATGAAGCACCTGAAACTCCAGTGATATTAGATCCTTGTGCAGCAAGTGTGCGCTGGCGCATCACAGGCACCGCCATCTGTGTCCAACGATCATTGCGACCAGATGGTGCCTGCACCGCCTGAGCATCTGTAATCTTTCCGTTCACCACAGTGATCTGCACCTGCACAATTCCATAGCTCACATCAATAGCATCACCTGTAAAGGTGCCAGAGATGTTCTTGGTGCCAGAACTCTTTGTTGCAGCAGGTGTTGCTGTGGGAGTTGCCGATGGTGATGCAGATTGAGTTGAAGTCGCATTACCACTTTTAGTAGCTGTTGTGCTCTTTGGTGTTGCAGCTTTAGTAGTAGTTGCATCCGGTGCAGCTGATTGAGTTGCAGTAGGTGCCTGGCTCTGAGTTGTTGCAGCAGGTGCGAGATCGCCACCTAGTGCAAGCCCTGATTCGTTAGAGGATGTGAATTGAGGAGGTGTCACGGCAAGGACAGCGCCAAGGCCGCCTACTGTGCCACCTGCAATTAATAACGCTCTTTTCATATCCTTACTATCTCCTGCTCTCCTGTGAAAATTCTGAGTTACTTATCTACCGCTTATGCGAGTTTTATGACACTGGATGGAAGGCAAAGTCCTCATCATGGAATCGGTTCTTTGGAACCCCTAGCTCTTGAGCCGCATGGCGCACAGTCTCCACAAGGGCCTCTGGTCCACAGATGTAGATATCGCTATCTGCCACTCGTGGTGCAAGAGCCTTGATATAGGCAGCATCCATTGGATGCTCCTTACGAGATCCCACTAAGTAGTGCACACGCACCAAACCATTGGAGTTTGCCACCAAATAGTCGAGCTCATCCTTAAGGATGAGCTCTTCTTGGCGAGAGACGCGATAGAAGATATCCATCTCCACACCATTCTTAAACTCTTCCATCAGAGCACGAATAGGTGTGATGCCCACTCCTCCACCAATAGCAACGATATGTGGCTGTGTGGCTCGCCCTGCAGTAAAGGCGCCATATGGCCCCTCCACAAAGACGCGAGTACCAGGCTTGATATGGAGAGTAGATCCTGAGTGATCTCCTAAATCTTTAATAGTGATGCGCAGATATTTATCACTTGGCGCAGCTGAGAGTGAATATGGGTGTGACATCAAGAAGTGACCGCGTGTAAGAAAACGCCACCCAAAGAATTGTCCACCCTCTGCTTTGAGATCTTTCAAATTGCGACCACGCATAATCACAGAGATAAGTCCTGGTGCCTCCACCACTACGCGATCGACCACAAGGTTATGTTTGAACGATCTCCATAGAGGAATACCAATGCGGAAGATAATCACAGCAGCTGCCATCAACACATAGAGAGATGTCCAGTAGAGACGATTGAGTGGGTGATTCACAAACATCTGACCATTGAGCACCTGGTGCATAAAAGATGCCGCAATAGCGATATAGGTATAGACATGGATAATCCACCATGTCTCATAACTCATCTTTGCTCGTGCCTTCTTATAGGAGGTCACACCTGCAAGCATCATCAGAATAAATCCTGCTAGTGCTGGCCACATCCAAGGAAAAGTCTTCAGGAATATCCACATCTCTTTATAGAGAGGAATCTGATCTTGTCCTGCAAAGGAGAGAACGATAAAGAAGACATGAGCCAAGATCAGATAGAGAGACCATGGACCTAATTTGCGATGCCATGCCACAAGGCGGTCATATCCCACGCCCTTCTCCACAGCAGGAATACGAGCAACAAAGAAAATACCCACGATGGCGAAGTAACTACCTGTCAGAGCTGCAAGGCGAGAGATTGAGGCGATAATCGCATAGACGCTATCAATATCGCTCTTACGCATTGTGGTGACCTGCAGAGCCAGTGTGAGACCCAGACCAATACCCAGCAGCCAGGCAGCCCAATCCACCCCTGCAGAACTGTGCTTGCGAAAGGTAGGTGCGCTCTTCTTCATGCCCTAATGGTCCTGCATCAACCTGAGAATTGGCTGGGTGGCAGGTGAGGCCTCTAGAAGAATCCCCACCGATAGGATGAGGCTATGCGCGTATTGATCACAGGTGGAGCAGGCTTTATTGGCTCCCACCTCGCCGATGCCCTCCTGGCTCAAGGCGATGAGGTCACCATCCTGGATAACCTCACCACAGGCTCTGAATCCAATATCGCCCACATCAAAGACCAAATCACTATCCACCAAGGCGACATCCGTGATGAAGCTCTCGTGGAGAAGTTAGTAAAAGATGCAGATCTCGTTCTCCATATGGCAGCAGCCCTTGGCGTGAAGAACATTATGGAGAACACTGTTGAATCAGTCTCCATCAACTTCACAGGATCTGATGTTGTTCTCAAAGCTGCAACTAAATTTGATAAGAGACTAGTTATTGCCAGCACCTCAGAGATCTATGGCAAGAACCCAGAGCAACCTCTGAATGAAGAATCAGATCGTGTAGTGGGTGCTCCCCAGAAGATTCGTTGGACCTATAGCGATGCAAAGGCACTAGAAGAGGCAATCGCTCACACTCTCCACAGAACACATGGACTTAAGGTCACCACTGTCCGCTTCTTCAACACAGTAGGACCTCGCCAAACAGGTCAATACGGAATGGTCCTGCCACGCTTTGTAAAGCAAGCGCTCAACAATGAAGACATCACCATTTATGACGATGGTTCCCAATCTCGAGTCTTCTGCCATGT
>CALEZA010000062.1 GCA_937927965.1 uncultured Candidatus Planktophila sp. | reverse complement strand
CCTTGGCACCCACATCGCGGTTTTGAAACTGTTACATACATTATTGATGGGATTTTTGATCACCAGGATTCAAACGGTGGCGGCGGAACTATTACAAATGGCGACACCCAATGGATGACTGCAGGTGGAGGAATTCTTCACATTGAAACTCCACCAGAGTCCCTAGTCATGTCGGGTGGACTTTTCCATGGCTTCCAGCTTTGGGTAAACCTACCTGCGGCGAAGAAGTGGTCACCACCTGCATATCAAGATGTTCGTGCAAATGATGTTGCACTTTTAACAACTCCAGATGGTGGTGCACTTATTCGCGTAATTGCAGGTGAAGTTGACGGGCACATGGGTCCAGGAACAACTCAGACCCCAATCACACTTATTCACGCAACAGTTGCACCAGGAGCTGAAATACGACTTCCTTGGCGCAAGGATTACAACGCACTTGTATACACAATGGCAGGTCATGGTTTTGTTGGTGACGAACTTCGTCCAGTTGGAATGGGTCAACTCACAGTCTTTGGTGACGGTGATGCGATTGTTGTTCGAGCAGCTAAGCAACAGGAGTCACGATCTCCTAACCTTGAGCTCTTTATTCTTGGCGGAGAGCCAATCAAAGAGCCAGTAGCTTGGATGGGTCCCTTTGTGATGAATACAAAGCGGGAAGTGCTCCAAGCTTTTGAGGATTTCCAAAAAGGGTTATTGGGCTCAATTCCAGCGATTTATAAAGAGGATGCAAAGCGTCCACTCAAGAGAACTGACAAGCTGGGCGCAGATGTTAAGGCGTCGGACATCTTGGATGTTCACAATGCCCCTACCGACTTGCAGGTGAGCTAGTTTCCTTTTAGTTCGCCACGGGAGAGATGGTAAAACAGCGCCTGAATTGTTGTTCGGCGATGGTATGCCTCTCGCCAGATTACTGATTTAGGTCCATCAATAACTGAAGCTGCAACTTCCTCACCTCTATGAGCTGGAAGGCAGTGCATGAAAATGGAATCCGATGCTGTTAAAGCCATCAAATTTTCAGTGATTGCAAATGGTGAGAGCGCAGCAAACTTTTCAGCTCTTTCTTCTTCAGGATCCCCCATAGACATCCACACGTCTGTGTAAAGAACACTCGCATCCTTTGCGGCAGCTTCTGGATCATTTGTGACTTCAACAATTGCACCTGTCTTTGCTGCAATTGCTTGAGCTGTTGCAATGGCCTTTGTGTCAGGTGCAAATTTTCCTGATGGAGTTGCAGCAACGACATGTGCTCCCATAATGGCTCCCATAATCAACCAGGAGTGAGTCATATTGTTGCCATCACCAAGATAAACAAATTTGCGTCCAGAAATATCTGTGCCGAAATTTTCACGAATTGTGACCCAGTCAGCCAGTAGCTGAGTTGGATGATCATCATCTGTTAAGCCGTTAATGACGGGAATACTTGCATGTGCTCCAAGTTCATCAACATCTGCCTGAGCAAATGTTCGGATGAGGAGCGCATCACAAAATCCACTGATAATCTTGGCCGTATCAGCGATAGTTTCACCGCGACCTAATTGCAGATCATCTCCACGAAGAAAAATTGGAGTTCCGCCAAGGTGTGCAACAGCAGTTTCTGAAGCGAGGCGTGTTCGTGTTGAAGGCTTAGTCATATAAATGGCCACACTCTTATTAGCAAGGGCTGTGGCTGATCGAAGTGGATTAGCAGCAAAATCAGCAGCAGTGGCGAGGAGTAACTCGACATCCTCTCTTGAGAGATGTTCGGTGCGTAGTAGGTCCTTCATCTCTAAATTCTACAGTCAACGGGTATTATCACGCACATGGGTTTCGTCGATATTGAAGAGCGCATCGAGACCACCCCCGATCTCAGTGAGAGCGATGGTGGCCATGATCTCTTTGCTCACTACATTAAGAAGGAGAAAATCGTCGAATCTGCTGTGACAGGTAAAGCTGTTAAGGCTCTCTGTGGCAAGAAGTGGGTCCCGTCTCGTGATCCATCTAAATATCCAGTCTGCCCAACTTGCAAAGATATTTTCGATGGGCTGCGACCTGGACCAGACGATAACGAGTAGAGAGAAATGAAGTCGGCTCGCGCCCTGTCCATCGCCTCACTCGTGATTGCATCACTTGCAATAGTTAATATTGTGCCGATATCGGCAAGTGCTGAAAACCCACCACGCAAAATTCTCACAGGGTGGATTCCATATTATTCAATCAAAACATCTCTTCCTGCTGCAATTTCGAATGCAGACCTCATCCGAGAGGTGATGCCATTTTGGTATACCTTGAAATTTAATGGGAAGACTCAAAAAGCAGAGGTAACAGATCTCTACACACCTGCGAATCCGAGTATTCCAATTGCCCAAACTCTAGGAGCTCTTCGAACAGCAGGATTTCAAATCATTCCTACCATCACAGACGGTACTCAAAAACTAGTGCTTTCCGGCCTGCTTGCAAAGCCAGCATCTCGAACCCAAATAGTGCAAGCGATTACCGATTCAGTGGTTGCCAACAATTTTGATGGAATTGATCTCGACTTTGAAGGATTTGCATTTGTTGACGGCAACAACACTTGGAGTAAAACAGCACCTCTCTGGACAGCCTTTGTAAAGGAATTGTCTGTTGCCCTTCATGCGAATAAGAAACTGCTATCGGTCTCGACTCCTTATGTGCTAGATCCGAAAGGTGTGCAGAAAGGCTACTTTGTCTATGCATGGGCTGCGATTGCACCGCACATTGATCGATTAAGAATCATGACTTATGACTATTCAGTTGCAAAAGTTGGACCGATAGGTCCTATTAGTTGGACGGAGCGCACCGTTCAATATGCAGTCTCCATTATGCCCGCATCAAAGGTATATGTGGGAGTTCCAGGTTATGGAAGAGACTGGGTTACTTCAGTTTCTGGAATATGCCCTGCAAATGTTGCATCAGTTATAAAAGCTGGCGCCAAGGCCGCAACATTTGTGATGCGTGATGCTCAAAGTTTGGCATCTTCATACGGAGTTGTTCCACAGTTTAATGAACAGTATGGAGAAATGACTTTTACCTATCAGAAGTCCTACAACGGAACCACTGCAGGAGGTCTAGCAACAAGTTGCACAGCAACGCGAACAGCTTGGTATCAAGATGCTCGTGCCTATGGGCTAAGGGCAGCTTTAGTAGATAAATATCGTCTTGGCGGACTCACAGCATGGACCATCGGCATGGAAGAGCCACTTGCGATTGATGCAATTCGAAATGTGGCAAAGGCAATTGCTCCCGATCAGGTAACTGCAAACCTTTTCTCATCAGCTACAGCTATAGAGTATGGCGATCCGATTTCCCTCTCTGGAACCTTCACAATCAAAGATAAATCTCCGCTTGCTGGAGTCACAGTTCGCATTGAGGGTAAATCTCCTGGAGAAAGCAATTGGAGAGTACTTACAACTGCCACGACTGATATTGCAGGAAAGTTTTCAAAGCCTCTTCTAATCGGAAAAGCAACGACACTTCGAGCTTTCACAGAAGGGACTTGGGAGCGAAATGAAGGCGTAAGTAATGAAATTCCAATCTCCGTTAATCGTTTGTTATTGCTATCTCCACTTGCAAGCGTCAAACAAAATGAGACATTTACTGTGACTGGTTCACTCCGTCCAAAGATTGTCGGAGCCTTTGTTACTATCGAGAAACTCACATCTGGCAAGTGGTCTGTATTGGGTGCACCTGTAACTACAGATTCACAAGGAAACTTTGCTTTCACTCTTCCAGTGCAGAAACCAGGAGTTCTGACTCTCCGAGTGAGCGCAGCCGCAGATGCTCTTTATCCAGTTGTGATTAGCCCACAATTCTCTATTCTTGTGCGTGGGAAAACTACTCCAGGATTGGATAAATAGAGATGGTCAAAGTTGCAGATGCTCTTGAAGAAGAGCTCCGCGCAATTTTTTCTGGAGATTCACCGTGGGTCACCATTGTTTGGGATGATCCCGTAAATCTTCAAAGTTATGTCACATATGTGTTTATGGAGCTATTTGGTTATTCAAAGCCAAAAGCTACCGAACTTATGCTTCAAGTACACAACGAGGGTAAGGCAATAGTTTCAACTGGCAGCCGCGAAGAGATGGAACACGATGTTGCGCGACTTCATGAATACGGTTTATGGGCGACTCTGCAGCGTGGGGATCAGGCAATTTAATGACTGCAACAGATGGATTTAAGCGACACGGCAAGGACACTTATGTCGCTCAATTCTCCGATTCTGAACGAGAAGTTCTCCTCAATCTCTGCGAGCAAATTATTGAACTCCTTGCAGAGCGGACAGATCATGGTCACGACGATCCTCTCGCCGCCATGGTTGGAATTACATCTCATGACTCTCCACCCGAAGATGAAGTTCTTCACAGGCTGCTTCCTAATGCATATGCAGATGATGTCGATGCCGCCGAGTTTCGTCGCTATACAGAATCTACTCTCAGAGGAAAGAAACAAGCTCATGCAATCTCAATCCGCATGGGTCTGAAAAGTTCACCAGAAGGTGACATTGAATTAGACCATGATGGAGCAAATGCTTGGCTCGGGGGCCTCAATGACATTCGACTTGCTCTAGGAGTCCGACTCAAGATTGAAAATAACAATTATGAGCACCTAGAGCTTCTTGCACCTGATGACCCACTAAGAGGCGTGTATGCCGTTTATAGTTGGTTGGGCTGGCTTCAAGAGACTCTTCTTGATGCGTTAATGGATGAAATTGTCGAATAGGATTCGAATATGGCGCTCACTATCTCTAGGACAATTGTTGATGCAATTCTTGAACAATCCAGAGCAGAATACCCCGACGAATGCTGCGGCGTGATTCTTGGTCCAGCGGGCTCTGATGCTCCAATCCGTCATAAGCCCATGATCAACGCGGCTCACTCACCAACATTTTATGAATTCGATCCCAAAGATCTATTAGCGCTATACCGTGAAGTCGATGACAATGATGAAGAAATTGTCGTTATCTATCACTCGCATACCGAGACTGAAGCTCGACCATCCCGGACAGATATTGCATATGCGGGTGAGCCAGGGGCTCATTATGTCTTGGTCTCTACACGCAAAGAGATTGCACCTAGCGTTGAATTCCGCTCATTTCGCATCATTGACGGGGTAGTAACTGAGGAAGAAGTTTCAATTACCGAATAGTTGAAATTATCGCCATAATACGGGTATGGCTATAGAGGTTCGTATTCCAACAATTCTTCGTCCTTACACAAAGGATCAAAAGTCTGTAGAAGCATCTGGTGAGACGCTCAATGCCGTCATCGCAAATCTTGATTCACAGTATGCGGGATTGGGAGAACGCCTCCTTGAAAATGGTGCTCTTCGTCGTTTTATCAATATCTATATCAATGATGAAGATGTTCGTTTCCTAGGTGGACTTGAAGCTCCAGTTAAAGATGGAGATTCAATCACAATCCTTCCGGCTGTTGCTGGTGGATCTTCCACCCTCTAATTCACTTTTCTAAAATGGCCCGTTACGAATCTCTCGCAGCATCAGTAGGCAACACGCCTTTAATTGGTCTGCCTCGTCTGTCTCCAGCACCAAATGTTCGACTTTGGGCAAAGATGGAAGATAGAAATCCGACGGGTTCAATCAAAGATCGCACCGCTATCTCTATGGTGGATGAAGCAGAAAAAAGTGGAGTGTTAAAGCCAGGGGCAACAATTCTTGAGCCAACAAGTGGCAACACAGGAATATCACTTGCAATGGCAGCGAAAGTTCGCGGATATAACCTCATCTGTGTAATGCCAGAGAACACAAGCCCTGAGCGCCGCCAGCTTCTTGAAATGTGGGGAGCAAAGATAATTTCTTCCCCAGCTGCTGGTGGTTCTAATGAAGCTGTAAGAGTGGCAAAAGAGATTGCGGCTGAAAATCCAGATTATGTGTTCTTGTATCAGTATGGAAATCCAGCGAACTCTCTAGCTCACTACAACGGAACAGGTCCTGAAATCCTTGCTGATCTACCAACGATTACTCACTTCGTTGCTGGACTTGGCACCACAGGAACTTTAATGGGCGCAGGTCGTTACCTTCGAGAGAAAAAGCCTGATGTTCAAATCATCGCTGCCGAACCTAGATACGGAGAACTTGTCTATGGTCTTCGTAATATTGATGAAGGTTTCGTTCCAGAACTTTACGATCCCTCGGTTCTCACCCGTCGCTTCTCAGTAGGTGCTGAAGATTCAGTCCGCAGAGTCCGCGAGTTGCTCCATGTTGAAGGAATATTCGCTGGAATTTCAACGGGCGCCATTCTTCATGCATCTATTGCAATGGCAAATGAGGCGATACGAGAGGGCAGAGATGCAGATATCGCCTTTATCGTCTGTGATGGTGGCTGGAAATACCTCTCGACTGGCATCTACGGAAGTGAAGTTGAGGGGGCAACTGATGCTCTCGACGGAACACTGTGGGCGTAATTCTGCTTTTCTCGTTCCACCTCGTACGATTGGCACATGAGCAATGCACCCATTGGAATCTTCGATTCTGGCGTTGGTGGCCTCACTGTTGCTCGAGCAATAATTGATCAACTTCCACATGAATCCGTTCTCTACATCGGCGACACAGCTAGAGGACCTTATGGTCCGAGACCACTTGCCGAAGTTCGAGATTTTTCTTTAGAGACTCTTGATTTTCTTGTTGAGCAAGGCGTCAAAGCTCTTGTTATCGCATGCAACACCGCAAGTGCTGCCATGTTGCGAGATGCGCGAGAGCGTTATTCAGTACCAGTTATAGAAGTTATTCAGCCAGCTGTAAGGCGAGCAGTAGCCGCCACCCGATCGGGAAAAATTGGAGTAATTGGAACTCGCGCAACTATTGATTCACAAGCGTATTTGGATGCATTTGCAGCAGCCCCCCATTTAGAAATCACATCTGTTGCATGCCCACTATTCGTTGAATTCGTTGAGCGTGGTGAAACTTCAGGAGAAGCTATAACAAATGTTGCCAGGGATTATTTAGCATCGATGATCGAAGCCGATGTTGATACCTTGGTTTTAGGATGCACTCACTACCCACTTTTGACAGGTGTAATTTCATATGTGATGGGCAATGAAGTTTCACTTGTTTCAAGTGCTGAGGAGACAGCAAAAGATCTTTATCGAGTTCTCGTAGAAGGTTCACTTTTGCGCGGCCCACAGGAAGGTGCGCCTTCCCACCGATTCTTAGCAACAGGTAACGCAGCAGCTTTTGAAGGTCTTGCTCGAAGATTTCTCGGTCCTGAAGTTGGATCTGTGCAACACCAAGATTTGTAATTCACACACTTAACCAAGAAGAGGTAAAAATGGCACGCAATGACGGACGCTCAGTTGATCAACTCCGCGACATAAAAATCACTCGTGGGTGGCTCGATCACGCAGAGGGATCTGTGTTGGTTGAGTTTGGAAAGACTCGCGTTCTTTGTGTTGCCTCCTTTACTCCAGGAGTTCCTCGCTGGCTTAAAGACAGTGGAACTGGCTGGGTAACATCTGAATATTCAATGCTGCCTCGCGCAACTCATACTCGTTCAGATCGTGAAAGCGTGAAAGGAAAGCTCGGGGGACGCACGCAAGAAATCTCTCGTCTCATTGGCCGCTCACTTCGTGGCATTGTTGATATGAAAGAACTTGGTGAGAACACAATCGTAATTGACTGTGATGTGTTGCAGGCAGATGGCGGAACCAGAACCGCTGCAATTACGGGTGCTTATGTTGCCCTTGCTGATGCCATTTCATGGGCACAAAAAGAAGGTCACATTAAGGGCGGCGCAAAGCCATTAGCGGACTCAGTGGCAGCAATTAGCGTTGGAATTATCGATGGGGTCCCAATGTTAGATCTCTGCTACGAAGAAGATGTTCGTGCAGAGACTGATATGAATGTTGTCTGTTCTGGCGATGGAAGATTTATTGAGGTGCAAGGCACAGCAGAAGGTGCACCTTTTGATCGAGCCCTATTGGATTCACTCCTTAACCTTGCTGTGGCAGGTTGTGCAGAATTAACTCAACTTCAGAAAAAAGCGCTAGGTGCATGAGCCAGAAACTTCTTCTAGCAACCCGTAATCAGGGAAAGATCGTTGAATTTCGTCGAATCCTTGATGCCATTTCTCCTGGAGCCATTGAACTAGTTGGATTAGATCAATTTCCTGATTCCCACGATGTTGAAGAGACTGGTTCTACATTTCAGGAGAATGCTCTTCTAAAAGCTAAAGAAATGTCTGAGGCAACAGGATTGCCTGCTATCGCAGATGACAGTGGATTATGCGTCGATGCCCTTAATGGAGACCCAGGAATTTTCTCTGCTCGTTGGGCAGGTGAACATGGCAACGACCAAGCCAATCTTGAAAAAGTTCTCGATCAGCTCAAAGGAGTTCCTGATGAGAAGAGAGGTGCCTATTTCATTTGTGTTGCTGCTCTCTATATTCCAGGCGGAAAGAGCCATTGCGAAGAGGGCAGGTTTCACGGCTGGATTCTCCACTCACCCGTAGGTGAGAATGGATTTGGGTATGACCCGATATTTAGACCAGATGGGTTAGATATCTCCAGCGCACAGATGTCATCAGAAGAGAAGGACTCTGTCAGTCACAGGGGACAGGCTCTTCGAGCTATCGCCCCGCATGTCCTCGCCTCGCTCACACCCAAAAACCTAGGCTAAACTAGGGTCAGTTAGGTTTGAGTCATTCGCAATCCAAGGAGATAAACCGTGGCAGTAAAGAAGAAAGCAACAGCAAAGAAGGTCGCTAAGAAGGCACCAGCAAAGAAGGTTGCTAAGAAGGCGGTAGCAAAGAAGTCACCTGCAAAGAAGGTTGCGAAGAAGGCAGTTGCTAAAAAAGCAACAGCCAAGAAGGTAGCCAAGAAGGCAGCACCTAAGAAGGTCGCGAAGAAGGCAGTTGCAAAGAAAGCTGCCCCAAAGAAGTCAACAGCGAAGAAGGCGGTTGCTCGCAAGAGTGCAGTCAAGAAGACTTCTGCAAAGTCATCAACAGCTTCTGTAGTTGTTCCTCCAGTCCCAACTGGAGCTTCACGCGATCGCGTGAATGTTTCAACTACACCTGTAGCTCCAAAAGCTGCACCAACATCACCTAAGCCATCTGCAGCACCTCGTCAGGGTTCCTCAAAGAGCGTTCTCGTAGCTGTAATTCTTGGCGTGGCAATTCTCGCAGCAATCGTTCTTTCACAGCAGACAAAGAACACAGATGATGTTTCAGCTCCAGCGGCAACTGAGTCAGCAGCACCAGAAGCAACAGAATCTGCTGCACCAGAGGCAACAGAATCCGCTGCACCAGCTGCAAGCGGAGAAGCTCCTACTCGATTTATTGGTAACTGGAAGAACGCAGAGAAGACAACTCTCGTACTTTCATGGCGTGCTCCTGCAGGAGATGTCACAGGTTACAAAGTTGAAATTGCAGCAAACGGCGGCGAGTGGAAAGAACTTTCACAACTTCCAGCAACTCAACTCTCACTCGATGTGACGAAGACATCAGATGAGACTTACACATCATTCCGTCTTTCAGCTATCTACGGTGATGGATCACTTGGAACTGCTAAGGCATTCGGCTTCAAGGGTCAATTCGAATAAAATAGTTAATAGAAAATCCCCAGTCATTGGCTGGGGATTTTTTATTTCTACAGATGCTTGGCTATCTCCTCGATGTAAATATCGACACCTCTACCAACAAGGTGCACCCCATCAGGTGCAAAGTACTCAGGGTGGCCTTCGGAGATTGAACTCCAATCGATCACGGTAATCGCACTATATTCACTGGCAACTCGTGAGATGAGCTCATTGTTGGCATCCCGCCACGGTCTAGGCACAGCAGTATTGATCACGATGACTTTAGGTGAGAGTTTTAAAGTTTCAAATATGGCTCGCACCTGGCTCTCCTGGAGGGCATTGTTATTTCCAAGATTCAAAACAATTGGCCCATCAGGGGCGATTGCAATGTCATGGGTAATTACCTCAAGAAGCTCATCTGCTTGTCGTCCAACGCGTGCATTAACGAGAGCAACGGGAAATCTTTCAGAGAGTTTCTGCTTGATTCCCAAAATGACTGAATCCCCAGTCAACCATATTCCAGTGTCACTAGCTAAAGCAGTCGAAGTATCGCCCTCAAGTGAAGAGATGAAATCCTGGTTCTTCTGATTCGTTACCGATACCGCTCGAGCACTGATCATTGAAATTGCCATCACAAGGAAAGTGGCTATTGCAGTGACCTGAAGCTTCTGCCTCTTCTTCTCGGCTTCAGTTCTGTATTTCAAGCCTTTAAACCAATAACTCACAACACCTCGTCTTACAGGTAATTCGATGTATCGAAGAGAAATGTCTGCCAAGGCGAACACAATCAAGATTCTAAGGGCATAGAGAGCCCAAGTTTGTCCCGCAAGATCCATGTTTGGTCGCGTTACTTGAAAGATAACCCAATGCCAGAGATAGATGGCATAAGAGCGTTCACCAATCCATAGCAGCACTTTATTTTGAAGTATTGGAGCAAAGCGAGAGGCAGGGTGAACAACAGAAGTGATGATTGCAGCTCCAAAAATGCCAGCCAATGGAAATGCAATTTTATAAAGTGCTGGATTACTTTCATCAATAAGAAGAAATGCTCCAAGAATGCCAAGAAAACCAAATACACCTATGCCATCTATAAAGTCTTGAGCCTTCTTACTGACTTCGACTTTGAAATTTTGGGGGACCCAACTCACTGCAAGTGCTGCACCTAAGAAAAGGCCGATGCTATGTGTGTCGGTACCAAAGTAGATGTGGCTTACTTTTGAAGCTTCAGCAGCGTCGAGAGAGTATGAAACAACCATCAGCGCAACACCAGAAAAGGCAGCGATAGCAAGCGATGCAATTGCCACACGCTTTTTGCCAAAGAAGCGGAGAATCAACAGAAGAATCAAAGGCCAAATGAGGTAGAACTGAGCTTCAACAGCTAAGGACCAAGTGTGCTGGAGAAGGGGCGGGCGTCCGATTGCCTCAAAATAATCTAGATGTCGTCCTACGAGCCACCAATTCATTGATCCTGTTAGAGCAAAGGGAGTATCAATGAGAAACCGCTTAATTGTGTCTGGAGCCCAAATCCCTACAGCAAGTGCTGTAGAAATCAGCATAAAGAGAAGTGCTGGTAGAAGGCGTCTCAATCGGGCTAGGTAGAAGGCTCGCAAATCAAGTCCACCGCTAATTTCGATGGAGTCAAGCAAAAGTCGAGTGATGACATACCCAGAGATAACAAAAAAGAGATCTACTCCAAGAAAACCACCAGGTATCCAATCAAGTCCAAGGTGATAAAGCAGAACAGCAATAACTGCAATCGCACGCAGTCCATCGATTGCTGGAATGTATTGGATACCGCGTTTGGTAGCCATACCTACTACTTACGCTTTGTTGCTGGCTTCTTTGCTGTGCTCTTCTTTGTTGTGCGACGAGCAGGGGCTGCGATAGCAGCTGAAGTGCGACGGCTTTCTACCTTAATTGGTTCTTGACGACGAACAGTGCCATCCTCATTGAGAGAATCGTTTACAACAGCTTGCATATTTGCAAGGCGTGCAAATGCTCCATCAAGGCGCTGGCGTGATTGTGCAATTGCTTGTTCAGCTGCCAATAAAGCCTGTGACTGAACGCGATAGAGGCGCTCAGACTCTGCGATTACTTCTGCAAGCCAGCGTCGGTATTCAATAACTTCACCAGCAGCATCGGCAACGATTTTCTCTGCTTCACGACGAGCAGCAGAGCCAAGGGCTGCAGCCTCTCGACGCTTGGTATCAATAATTGATTCAGCTTCACGCCCCGCTTCAGAGATGAGCTCTTCTGCCTCAGTCTCTGCTGCAGAAATATATTTGCGACCACGAGCCTCAGCACCTGAGAGGATGCTACGAGCCTTGCTCTCTGCACCTTCTAGGAGATCTTTAGCATTGCGGTTTGATTCATTGATAAGTCGCTCAGCTGATGCGAAAGCTTTAGCCTCTCGAGCTTGAGCTGACTTAATCATCATCATCGCAGTTTCAGTTGCGAGGATTTCAAATTCTTCTTTGCTCAGAGCTGTTATGTCACGGCGGGAGCGCAAATCAGCAAGTTGTGATTCGAGTTCACGGATGCGATCAACAGGGTTTCCTACAGAGGTGCGCTCTGATTCTTCGCGGAAGCCAACCCAGTTAAGGAAGTCCTTCTTCTCTGCCATCGTTATTCCCCTGTGTTCATTACCCTCAAAGAAGGGTGGTCATAGTGCCCAAGATTAGGGGATAAGGCTCCTTGGGGTAAATCGCCCCTACCTGCTGCGGTAGATAGCGAAGCAGATAGCCAAATACTGCGAGATCCATGCGGCTAGGACAAAGATGTGAAAGAGCTCATGGAAGCCAAAGTACTTCGCCTCTCGCCCTGGCCGTTTGAGTGCATAAAAGATTGCACCTACTGAATAGAAGAGGCCGCCAACCACAATGGGAATGATGACCCATAAACCGCCACGCTCATAAAGCTGGGGGGTGTAGACAACAGCGACCCACCCCAAGACTAAATAGTTGGCTACATAAAGCCATCGAGGGGCGCCAATCCAAAAGACTCGGATTGCAACACCCGCAAGAGCCCCCGTCCAAACAATAGCGAGAAGAATATTTCGCTCCCGTGGCTCCAGCAGCGCAACGGCAAATGGAGTGTAGGAACCAGCAATAAGAAGATTGATGTTTGCATGATCCCATCGTCGCCACATCTTTTTCTTCGAAGGTGACCATGGGACGCGATGATAAATTGCAGAAACGCTGAAGAGCATGATTGCGGTAATGGAATAAAGAGCTACAGCGAATTTAAGCGACTCTTTACTGAGAATGAAGAGAACCAGAGAAGCAATAATTACTGCAGGAGTTGCGCCAAGGTGAAACCAGCCGCGAAGTTTGGGTGGGGCTACTGGACTTGGGTTCTCTGACATAGCTGGAAGCCTACGCCAGTTTAGGAGTTTGAGAGGTTTCTTACCGATTTAACGGTGAGAGAGGCGAGTGCGGCGAAGAAGGTAATTGATCCAGTCACAAGCAAAATCGAATTTACTCCGAAGTGGCTTGCCAAAGGTCCAGCAATAACAATGCCTAGAGGAGCTATACCAAAGGATCCCAGTGCATCATATGCATTGACTCTCGAATATGACTCTTCAGGGATGTGGGTTTGCATAGAGGTATTCCAAGTGACCATAAAGATTTCCAATGAAATCCCAGAGAAAATTGCAGCTGCAATGCAATAAATCAAAGGTAAATCAAAAGCGAGAGTGAAGTCCCACACTGCTGAAATTGCAATGAGTATCATCGATACAAAAAGCGGCCGTTTGAACTTGGTTCGTAAAACTATAACTCCACCAATCATCATGCCCGCTGTGAGACCAGCTAAATTAAATGACCATTGCTTCGGACCAGTGGTTGGATCACTAAAGTTCAATGGGCCAAGTACTTGATACATAGATTCAAAAACCATGTTGATCAGGGCGAATGTGAGCACCATTGTTACTACCCATGATCGGGAGATAAATTCACGCCACCCCACAAAGAGATCATGAATAATTCCTGGGCTCTCAACTTTGCTCTTACTTGGAAGATTTAAATTCCAAACAATAACGCCTGCAATAAAGAAAGATGCGGCATCAATAAGCAGTGCCCATCCTGGATTGAGTGCTGCAACGATTACACCACCCAAAAGTGTGCCTGAGATATTTCCAATGTTGCTCAGTAAGCCAACAACCGCGTTACCCTCTTGAAGCTTTTCCTTGGGGAGAATTTCAGGCAACACTCCTGACATTGCAGGCCACCACAGCGCGTTAAGAACACCAAAGAGCGCACCCATCGCAGCCAAAAGCAACACACTTGAGGAACCAGCTATGAGAGAGATGGCACTTACGGCAGCCAAAAAACTTCCCAAAATATCACTACCACCCACGATGCGATTGCGTTTAAAGCGGTCTGCAAAGACTCCACCAAATAACATAAAAGCAATCATTGGAAAAAAGCGTGCTGCCATAACGATGCTGAGATCGCCTCCATCAGCGCCTTCGATACTCAAGACTCCGTATGCGAGGGCAATCGGGCTCATTCCGTTACCAATATTTGATATGAATCTCGATGAGATGAGGGGAGTAAATCCCTTATGTTCCTTGAGGCCTTTAAGCTGAGCAAGCATTGGATGAGCATAGGAGAAACTTCTTCTGTTTACTTACAATTTACCCTCCAGGCATCCATGCCATCTATCATCCATCCATGCGTCGAATCACTTCTGAGTTTCTAGGCAGTTTTCTCCTAGCTCTTGCAGTCGTGGGTTCTGGTGCTTTTGCAGTTTCTCTGACCGATGATGGCGGTCTCAGACTGCTCATCAACGCCTTGGTAACAGCAGGAATTCTTACTTTGATCATCACTTTATTGAATCCTCTTAGCGGAGCACATTTCAATCCCGCGGTCTCTTTGGTTGCATTCCTCAAGAAGGAGCTCACCACATCTGAGGTCTTTCAATATATTCTCTCTCAAATTGCTGGCGGAATTACGGGAGTTATCACCGCCAACTTTCTCTTTAATCTGACAATCGTGTCATCAAAAAGTATTTCCTCAATCGAATTTTCATTATTCATCTCAGAAGTAGTCGCGACAGCTGGACTGCTCTTTGTGATTCGTCACTTAATTAATGAAGGAAAATTTAGTTTCATGCCATTTGGAGTATCTCTGTGGATTTTTGCCGGATACTTCTTCACTCCATCAGCATCAGTTGCAAATCCTGCAATGACATTAGGTCGTGCGCTGACTGATTCTTATGCAGGTATTTCTTCTGGACTTGTCCTTCCATATTTGGCCGCTCAGGTAATTGGAGCACTGCTTGGATTGTTGCTTGCAGAAAGTTTGAGTAAGAGGACTAAAAATGGATAAGAAAACAATTCTTTTTGTCTGCGTGCATAACGCAGGTCGTTCACAAATGGCAGCGGGCTTTATGCGAGAGCTTGGGGGAGATCGGGTTGAAGTGCTCTCGGCAGGCTCTGCTCCCAAAGATTCAATTAATCCAGTAGCCGTCGAGGCTATGGCTGAAGAAGGAATTGATATCTCAACTCAGCAGCCTAAAGTGCTTACGACAGAGTCAGTGCAAGCATCCGATGTCGTGATCACAATGGGGTGTGGGGATGCCTGCCCCTATTTCCCGGGCAAGCGATATGAGGATTGGAAGCTCGATGATCCTGCTGGCCAGGGGCTTGAGGTTGTTCGCCTTATCCGAGACGAAATCAAGGCTCGCGTCGAGGGACTTTTGAAGGAAATTCTCTAGGTTTCCCTCCTAATTTTGAGCGTAAATCAGGCTGTGGAAAAAGAATTCACCCCTAAATTAGCGATTTCGAGATGCAAATGCTTCGCAACAGGTTCACACTTTCTGTATCGAAGGCCATCGGCGCCCTTGGGCTAACCCTTGACCTACGGTCTTACGGACTAAACGGTCCGCACTGATAGAGAGTCACGAAAGGCTCAGGAGATATGTCAGTAACACTCAATAGCAACCAATGGAACTTGGTTTACAACATGTTCTCATTCGGTTTGATTTC
>CALEZA010000061.1 GCA_937927965.1 uncultured Candidatus Planktophila sp. | reverse complement strand
AGGACCACGCCAAACAGGTCAATACGGAATGGTTCTTCCACGCTTTGTGAAGCAAGCCCTGAATAATGAAGACATCACCATTTATGACGATGGTTCCCAATCTCGAGTTTTCTGCCATGTTGAAGATGCAGTCCGAGCAGTACTTGCTTTAGTCAAAGATGACTCAACCATCGGTGATTACTTCAACATCGGTGGAGTGGGAGAAGTAACAATTAAAGAACTTGCAGAAAAAATAATCGCTCGGACAAACTCTCAATCCAAGCTTGTATCAATTCCATTCTCAGAGGCATATGGTGTTGGTTTTGAAGATATGCAGCGCCGAGTACCTGATATCTCCAAGGTGAAGGCAAAGATTGGTTGGAGCCCAGCACATAGCCTTGACTCAATTATTGATTCAGTTCTTGATGACATTGAGAGCTCAAATTGAGAGGTATTCTGTCTGCAATTCTAATTGAATCCCTTGAAACCGAAGAAATTACGAGTTTGGCTGTTGTCGGTGGAAGTTCTACTGAACCAGAATTACTCGCCTTGCGAAATAAATTTCCTAAATTGAATTACCAGCTATATGGCATTGAAAACGCCGAAGGAAAAGAGAATTTTGAATACTTGGACTTGAATGCGCTCAATATGATAACGGAAAATTACGATCTGGTAATTTGTAATCAAGTCATAGAGCACATTTGGAATCTCAATCAAGCATTGATGACACTCAGAAATCTCGTCCGACCTGGGGGTTATATTTGGATAAATTGCCCTGCATCTAATATGGCGCATGGAAGCCCTGAATACTATTCCGCCGGATACACTCCAGACCTACTAATCAAAATGAATGAAAATTTGGATGTAACTTGTCTGAGGGCGGGAACATTGGGCTCCAAAAGACTATATTTTTTTACTCACGCACTCAAATACTGGCCAAGTGCATTCGAACTTAGACATCCGATTTTGAGTTTTCGGCCCCTTAGGAGTTATGGAAGGAAAGTAATTTCAAAAAGCTTTATTGCCCTACTTGGCAGGATTTATGCTACATCTTTTTCGAATAAGATATCAACAGAGATTGACTGTGCTACTGAAACTTATTACCTTGGAAAAGTTATAGACAAGTAGCGCCTTCAATCTTACCTGTTGCATCAAAGACATAAGGAGCGCTTGCTAGAACATCTGCTGGCTTCACAACGCTATGCAATGTAACCACTACAGCAATATCTGCTCCTGTAGGAGGTGAAGATGATTCGCCATTCCATGAGCCCACAACATCATCGTGCCAAGCAACCACTGCGCCTCGCTTGCGAAGCTCCTCAATCACAATCTCGGCAGGGGTCTCTCTCACATCAGCCACATTTGGCTTGTAAGCGACTCCAACTACAAGAACGCTCTTGCCCTTCAGTGATCCTCCATTATCTGCCTCGACACGGTTGACGATATAGACAGGCATCTCAAGGTTTACTTCGTTAGCACGCTCAATAAAGGTAGACGGTGCACCTAACTGCTCTGCAACATGGGCCAAATAGCTAGGGTCTACTGGGATGCAGTGACCTCCCACGCCAGCGCTTGGTGTGAATTTCATAAAACCGTATGGTTTTGTATTTGCAGCATCTAACACTTCATTGACTGAAATACCCAATTTGTGAGCAATCTGTGCGAACTCATTTACAAGTGCAATGTTCACCTGACGGAAAGTATTTTCAAAGAGCTTTGCAGACTCTGCAACCTCTGGGGAAGAAACCTCAACCAACACATCACAAAACGATGAATAGAACTCTCGGGTGGCAGCAGAAGCTTCTGGTGTTAGCCCTGCATAGAGGCGTGCAGTGTTCTTCTGGTTGTAATCTCCACGGCCTGGATCTACTCGCTCAGGAGATATTGCATACATATGCTCATACTTATTGTTTGAAAGCTTTTCAATAAGAGGCTTGATGAGATTGCGAACAGTTCCTGGGAAAGAAGTTGATTCATTAATCACTAGTACTGGTCGATCAATATTCTCTGCAATCGTCTTACATGCTGCCTCAATGAAAGTGAGATCGGGCTTGCGGTCTTTAGTGAGTGGGGTTGGAACGGCAATAACGATAATGTCGCTGCCTTTGATATCAGCTCCATGGGTCGTTGCAAGGTAACGACCTTCTTTAGCCCAGCGAGCGATGACCTCACCCTCAACTCCCTCAATGTGAGAGATGCCCTTATTGAGTTGATCAACGACTCTCTGGCTATTATCAAAGCCCACAACTTCGTGCTTTGCAGCTGCAAAGGCACTGATGGTTAGGCCAACGTAGCCTTGACCAATAATTGAAACTTTCACTTATTGAGCCGTTACATCTGGGTTGAGTGGATCAAGGCGCTTCATTTCCTTCAAAGCCAGGTCTCGATCTTCTTGTGTTGCATTGGTGATTGAGTAGAGGACTCTCCATGCATCGAAGTAATTGGGGTTGAGAGCAATGCTTTCTTTCGCATAGTAATATGCTTTGTCATACAACTTGCTATTTTCGAAGAGAAGTACTGCCTGAGCCATTCGAGATGAATCTCTAGGAGAAAGATAGGAAGGGGTTAGTGCGGCTTCAACTGCTTGAACATTCTGCGCCTTTAGAGCGCCTCGCCACTTTGAGTCTGCAGAAAGTGGCGGAACTGCAATCAGGGCACCAATTACCACACCAATTCCACCGACAAGCTGAGGAGAGAAAACTAACTCCTTCTGTTTTACAGCCTTACCCTTTTCAGTCGTTTCTGGCTTTGGTCTCGTTGTGTATTCATATGCGACTAGTGCACCTACAAGTACCCAACCCCAGATTGCAAGACCTACTTGGTTGATTGAAATAATTGATTGCAGTTCATATGTTGCCCAAGTTACTGCAAGAGCTACGAAAGTTCCGTCATATTCACGATGGCGGAAAGTTACATTGAGAATAGCCCAGATACCTATTGCAAGGATTGCTAAGTAAGAAATCAACAGTGGGAATCCGCCGTATGCAAAGAAATCAATCACAACATTGTGTGCCGCATTTGTGATTGTTTTCGGTCCTGGCAAAGTAGTTGCAGCGTACTCACTTCGTGCTCGGCGATACCACTCACCATAGGAATCCATCCCCACACCGGTGAATGGGTGATCCGTGCCCATTGTTATTCCTGCATTCCAATATTGACCACGAAGAGAAACAGAGGTTTTATAAATGAGGGAAGTCAAAGGTCCCTTTTGAAGGGCTCCACCTAAAGCAAACGCTCCAATTACAGAGACCCCCACGATATATAGTCCTGTGAAAAGACTTCCCTTGGTTTTAGCGCGGACCAGATAGAAGCCCACCATAGCCAAGCCAGCTCCGGTTACAACCAAACCTTGAATAGCGTGTGACTTCTTAATTTCAACTAGCGCAATTACAGAAAGAACAATGAACCCAAAACGATACAACCATGAATGCTTCTTACTAAATGCATAGGCAATCGTTCCTGATATGAACATGCCTAGGAATGCGGAGATGAAGTCCGGATTTCCAAAAAGTCCTAGGATTTTTCCATAAGGGTTGCTCCAATTAATGAAGTCACCAAATGCTAAGGCCCACCCGCAGTAAATAACATTTACAGCGCCAGAAACTAGAAGTGCAATGACTATGCGGTCAAAAGACTTCTTCTCCCTCAGGAGAGATGCTGCTAAAGCGATCATGGCCAGAAGCAGATAGGTGATAAAACCAGTTTGGCGACCAAATACGCCATAAATAGTTTGAGAGGCTGGGGCTTCTGAGTTTGCTACAGAGTTGATCATGGCTAGAACAAATAGTGACATTGCAACTACAAGTGCCTTAGCTGAAGACCATAACTCTTTCAGACCGTAAGCAAGTGTGATTGCAAAGACTCCACCAGCTACACAGCCTGCGGCAAAGAGTTTTGTTACATTGACGGGATCGGTCACGGTATCTGTCACCAAGAAGAGTGTGGTGAAAGGGACTCCGATAAAGAGGAACCAGGAGATTGTCTTTTCAACGGTCTTGTTCATCATGGTCCAATCTTAACGATAGAAAGGCCGAAACCCGACCCCTCGTGAGAGGAGCCGGGTTTCGGTTTTGAATCTGGTTATAGATTCAACAGATCTTGAAGCTTACTTACCAAGCTTCTTGATGACGAGGTTAGTCAATGTTGTGATCTGAGCCTTTAGAGCTGCGATCAACTTGTTAACCTGTGCTGAAAGTGCTGCAACTGCATCGACAGCATCCTGTGCTGCTGCTGTTGCTGCATCTGCTGCATCTGCTGCTGCAAGAGCTGCATCTGTAGCGTCTGAAGCTGCCTGAGCTGCTTCGTTAGCTGCATCGATTGCTGCTGATGTTGCTGCTGATGAAACTGCTACAACGATTGAACCAGCAACTGCCTGGTTAGCTGTTGCGAGGTTTGTACCTGTTGTCCACTTGAATGTGACATCGCCTTCAGTTACAGGAAGGTAACCTGAGATTGAACCTGTGCCTGATGCCATTGTCACTGTGGTTGTGTCTGAAAGACCAGAAACTGTGTAGTTTCCAGCGATTCCGCCTGTTGCGAAGATGTTGTTGTAAACACCGTCAGCAAGTGCAAGTCCGTCAGCATCCTTGAGAACAGTTGTGAATGTGATCTTCTCACCTGGAGCATATGATGCCTTGTCTGCTGTAACAGTTACAGAAGCTGGTGTTGAAGATCCGACGCGAACTGCGACTGGTGTTGCAGTTACTGTTGCTGATGAAGCTGCGTTACCTACTGTGAGGTTAGCTGTTCCAGCTACAAGACCTGTGATTGAGAATGTTGCCTTACCAGTTGTTGCATCGATTGACGCACCAGCTGTGTTAGACGCGATAACAGTTGTCTTGTCTGATACGAAGTAGAGGCTTCCTGCGCTAACAAGAGTTCCTGCTGCATCGTAAGCCTGAGCTGTAACTGCATCTGCTGCAGATGTTCCGATTACAGACTTCGCTACTGTTGCAACAATCTTAGCAATATCGCCATAGAAAGTTACTGACTTGGTTGCGATAAGAACGCCAGCCGCTGTGCGGATTTCGATCTTAGATACGCCTGATGATCCATCTGGGAAGATACCAACAACATCGCCAGCCTTAACTGTGATTGCGCGACCGACAGCCGCCCATGATGTTCCATTTCCTGCTGCACCTGAACCGAGGAGACCTGGGCCTGATGCAACCTGAGCTGTGTATGACTCACCAGTCTGTGTAACGCCTGCAGCGTTCTTAAGTGTTACAGCAATTGTTCCTGCTGCAGCTGAGTTACCTGCAGGGATGACCTTTGTACCTGTAACTGTTGCGTCTGCAGTTGCTGAGTTTGTCTCACCTGCGTTGAGGATTGCTACAGATGTTGTAGCTGAAACAGTTGTGTCCAAAGTTGGAGCAGCTGTAACTGTAATTGTAAGTGTCTGTGCGCTTGAACCAAGAAGTGCTCCTGAAGCACCAACTGATGCAGGTGTAAGACGAACAACATATGTACCAGCAACTGTTGGAGCTGTTACAGGTGTACCTGCAACTGCAAGATACACGCGGAACTTAGCTGTTGTTACTGCTGAAGATGATCCAGCGTTAACGCGAACAGCTACGTTAGGAACGAACTCTGTTCCTGCTGCTGTGTTAGCTTCGTTAACCTTTGCAGATGCTGTTTCAACAAGTGCGAGGTATGGAAGAGCTGTGTTTCCAGCTGGGCCAGAAACGAGAGCAGCTGTTACAGATGCTGAATCGCCTGCTGAACCAAGGAATGAAAGTGTTGCAACTGCTGAAGTAGCTGTAGCTGTTTCAGCTGTTGTCTGTGCTGCTGTTGCTGCAGAAAGCGTCAATGTATCCTGGTTGATTGCAGCTGTTGACGGAGCAACAGAAACAACACCAAGAGTCAAAGCTGCAACTGCAACAAGCGCAACGCGCTTGATTGTTGTAGACATTTGTTTCCTTTCGAAAGTCGATCCACGGA
>CALEZA010000060.1 GCA_937927965.1 uncultured Candidatus Planktophila sp. | reverse complement strand
AGAGACAGCCCGACTTCTTCGTATGGAAGATGAACTTCACCGTCGTGTGATTGGCCAAGATCAAGCGATTAAGGCGCTCTCACAGGCTATCCGCCGTACTCGTGCAGGACTTAAAGATCCAAAGCGTCCTGGCGGATCCTTTATCTTCGCAGGCCCTTCAGGTGTGGGTAAGACAGAACTTTCTCGCACCCTTGCCTCATTCCTTTTCGGTGATGAGTCTGCTCTTATTCAACTCGATATGTCTGAGTACTCAGAGCGTCACACAGCTTCACGACTCTTCGGTTCACCTCCAGGATATGTTGGATATGACGAGGGTGGTCAGTTGACCGAGAAGGTGCGTCGTCGCCCATTCTCAGTAGTTCTCTTTGATGAAATCGAGAAGGCTCATCCAGATATCTTCAACTCACTCTTGCAGGTATTGGAAGATGGACGCCTAACTGATGCTCAAGGTCGCACAGTCGACTTTAAGAACACCATCATCATTATGACAACCAACCTTGGAACTCGAGATATCTCAAAGTCACTTGGACTTGGATTCTCTAACAACGAAGATGATCTGACTAACTACGATCGTATGAAAGGCAAGGTTTCTGATGAACTCAAGAACCACTTCCGCCCTGAGTTCCTTAACCGTATTGATGATGTGATCGTCTTCCACCAGCTCAACAAGGAGCAGATTATTCAGATTGTCGACCTCATGGTTGCAAATCTTGATGACCGCTTGAAGGCGAAGGACATGGGTATTGAGCTCACTCAGGCAGCAAAGGATCTCCTTGCGGCTCGTGGGTATGACCCACTTCTAGGTGCTCGACCATTGCGTCGCGTTATTCAGAGAGAGATTGAAGATGGTCTCTCTGAGCGCATCCTCTTTGGCGAGCTCAAGTCAGGTGAAATCATCGTTGTTGATGTTGAAGGCGTTGAAGCAGATGCGAAGTTCACCTTCGTAGGTGCTCCAAAGGTCTCCACACCTGATTCACCAGAAGATCTTGCTGAAGCGCCAACTGCCTAGCTAGTTACTGCTGCGATCTCTTCTTCCAATCAATAGAACCGAGGGCAATTAAGCCTGCAATCATGCCTAGTTGAATCGCGATTGCCCATGGGGATTTGAGTTCATGGATAAGCACATCTCCAAAATTGGAGGCGGCGATCACTGAAGCACCCGTTACATATGTGGAGTAGGTGATTGATCTTCCTACCGCAAATGCCACAAGGAGCGGCCTTAATTTAATCGTCTTCATCATGCCAGCTGCTTCAAAGAGTTGTGCAGATGAAATCGGCGAGAAGAAAAAGAGAGCAAGCAGTGCGATTCTCTTAGAACTGTGATCTGTGAAGTAGCGGCCTGCATACTCCATGTTTTTTGAGAACCGAGAAGGAACAAGATGTGAAAACTTGCGGAAATACCATGCCAGAAAAGCTCTTCCCGTTGTTGCGCTGATAACACCAACAACCACAAGAGCTGCTGGATTTGCATCGTAGTGAAAGATAAAGAAGACAAGAGCAACCCAGGTAGGTGGAGCAAATGCAGGGATCGAATTCAAGGCAATGATTGCCAGTGCTGCAATGAGATATATCTCCACTTGATGATACTAACGAGGGAGCGAGAAAATATTCTTACGCCGCTCTTCGATAAGTCCATCATCGAGAAGTGTGAGGATGGCTTTTTCAGCCTGTGATGGCACATCCCAAAGAAGGAGAATCTTCGATTTGCTCAATGTTGTGTTCTCTCGAAGTGCTTGCACAATAGTTCCACGACATTGGCGATCTGTGCCATGCCAAGTCTGAGTGCGCTTTATGCGAGTAGATTGTGGGTAATCGAGACTTCGCCACTTGCATGAATCCGCTACAGGGCAGCGACCACAGAGGGGATTCTTGGCGGTGCAGATGAGTGCACCGAGTTCCATAGTTGCAGCAGCCCACAAATGTGGATTTTTCTGAGGGACTAATTCAGCGTATTCGAGCCTCTCTGCCTTTGTCGGCGCAGCAGTTGGTGCTTCTTCGCCTTGATAGAGGCGTGAAAAGAGCCTACGAATATTGATATCGAGAACCAGGGAGCTGCCTTCAAAGGCAAAGGCAATAATGGCTGCAGATGTGTATTCGCCAACCCCAGGGAGTTTACGCAATTGACTTTCAGTGTTGGGAACGACCCCTTTGTATTGCTCTGTGATTACCTTTGCACATTCGTGCAGGCGAAGAGCTCTTCGTGGATAGCCCAAACGCCCCCAAGCAGTAATGACTTCAGCTGGTGTGGCTTTGGAAAGTTTTGCTGGAGTTGGCCACTTCTTCATCCACTCGTTATAGACGGGGAGAACTCTTTGAACCGGAGTCTGTTGCAACATAATCTCTGAGACAAGCACACCCCATGGATCTGTTGATCTCCAAGGCAGATCTCGTTTGTTCTTCTTAAACCAAGAGACGATGGCTTTCTCGTAACTTGAACGAGCGGACATTATTCGCCGTTGATCTTCACTCGTGAGAGTGCTTGGTCGAGTCGCGAGACTTCAACAATTTCCATCCCTGCAATAGTTACATCTGATCCACTGGGAACCAGTGCTCGCTTAAATCCAAGTCGATGCGCTTCAGCAAGTCGGCGTGAGACCCCACTGACCTTGCGAATCTCACCCGCCAACCCCACTTCGCCAATTGCTACAAGATCTGCAGGAAGTGCTAAACCTTTTGCCGCAGATGCGACAGCGAGAGCAAGGGCTAAATCAGCAGCAGGTTCTGTCATCTTCATTCCACCAACAGTTGCTGCATAAACATCGCGTCCACCCACGCGAACATGAGCCCTGAGTTCAAGGACAGCTAAAGTCATTGAAGTTCGTGCAGAATCGAGGCCGCTGACTACTCGTCTTGCATTACCAAAGTCATTTTCTCGACCAGCACTGACCAAGGCTTGAATCTCAGCAAGAAGTGGCCTGCGGCCCTCAAGAGTTACAGTTACGCAGGTTCCTGGAACTGGCTCTGCATGTCGAGATGTGAAGAGCCCTGTGGGATCGAGAACACTTTCAATACCTGTATCACTTAAATCAAAGCAACCAACTTCATCGCTTGCACCGAAGCGATTTTTCACCGCACGAATGAGGCGAAGGCGAGAGTGGCGTTCTCCTTCAAATTGAAGAACCACATCAACGATGTGTTCTAGTAGGCGTGGTCCTGCAATGGAACCATCCTTGGTGACATGGCCAACAAGGAGAAGTGTGATGTCACGATCTTTGCAGATGCGGATGAGTGCTCCAGCAACCTCACGAACTTGAGTGACACCACCTGGAGCTCCATCGACACCAGATGAACCAATTGTTTGAACAGAGTCGATAATCAGAAGTTCAGGTTTAACTGTGTCGATGTGTGAAATTACCGCTCCGAGATCAGTCTCTGAGGCAAGAAAGAGGTTGGGATCAATTGCCTTAATGCGCTCTGCACGCAGGCGGACTTGCGATGCTGACTCTTCACCGCTGATATAGAGAACAGGAATGGATTTATTTGCAGTCTGTGCTGCAACAGAGAGAAGGAGTGTGGATTTACCAACCCCTGGCTCTCCTGCAAGAAGAATCGCAGCTCCTGGAACCAGTCCACCGCCCAGTACTCGGTCTAACTCTGATACACCAGTGGCGCGAGCATGTGCTGCAGAGAGATCTACATCGCCAATTGCTGTTGCTTTAGCTGAGATGGGGCCTGCTTGAAGTGATAACTTCTTCGGAGCACCAATTTCTTCAACTGTTCCCCACGCTTGGCATTCACCACAGCGGCCAACCCACTTCTGGGATGTCCATCCGCATTCAACGCAGCGGAATGGATCCTTCTCAACCTTGGCCATGGGCTAAGAGTAGTTGCTTACTCTGACGCAGCGAGAGTGGCTGGGTGTTGAATGACATAGAGGGGGAGGGATTTAGATTGAGCCTGGCGGATTCCCTCCATGCGGCGATCACAGTGCTCGGCCAGGATTGCATACGCCGCCTCACCCATCATCTTCACAAGCTCAGCTTTATTTGAGATGTAGACGGGCTCTTTTCCTACATGTGCCTCGGTATTGCTGGTGCAGTACCAATCGAAATCATCTCCACCATCGCCCCAAGCAAGGCGTTCATACTCTCCAAGAACAATGATTGAGTATTCACGCTCTCCTACTTCGCGGGTTTCATAACTGCGACGAAGCGGTAACTGCCAACACACATCTGGCTTGGTATCAACAAAGTGCAAATCACGCTTTTGGGCGAGGTGGTGAAGAACGCATCCAAAGGAACCTGTGAATCCTGGAGCTTCATATCCTTTTCGATTTAAGAAGATGCAGGCATCGTCAACTGTTCGGGTTTTGCGCTCATCATCTTCATCAGTATCTGTGATGCGAAGTTTCCCACCAGGCTTCTTTGGGCGAGCTTCTTCATAGAACTGCCACATATCTGGTGTGAGGAACTCTGCTGCACGAAGTGTGCGCTCTTCATCTGCTGCATCAGAATACATAGCTCCCTCAGTGCAGCATCCATCGTTAGGACGGTCGGCAAAGACGCCCTTGCAGCCATCTCCATAGATGCATGACCAATTCGATGTGAGCCATGTGAGATCGCATTTATAAATCTCTTCAGGGCTAGAAGGGTCGACGAACTCAATCCAGTCGCGTGCAAAACCCGCTTTAACCTCTGACATAGGGAGAGAGCCTACGCGTACTCTTACGCCATGGCTAATCACATCGGAGTAATCGGAGCAGGCGTTATGGGCGAGGCCCTGATCACAGCTCTCATCCGCAGTGGGCATAAGGCAGATGCAATCTCCTTCGCAGAAAAGCGCGAAGATCGAGCTGCAGAACTCTCAGCTCGGTATGGCATCTCTCATAAGAGTCTGGAGGAAGTTGGATCTAAATCCTCCATCATTCTTCTTGTTGTTAAACCACAAGATATGCAGGCGACTCTGGCAGACCTCTCTCCATCACTGAATCCTGAAGCGCTACTCATCTCTTTTGCAGCTGGAAAGACAATCTCCACAATCGCTGCAAGCCTGAAGAATTCACACCCAATTGTTCGAGTCATGCCAAATACTCCAGCACTCATTGGAAAAGGTGCATCAGGCTATTCATTTGGGGAAGGCATCACAGAAAGCCAGCGAGAGTTTGTGAAAGCCTTTCTTGCGGCAACAGGAAAAGCTGTCGAAGTTCCTGAGTCTTTGCAGGATGCAGTGACTGCAACAAGTGGTTCAGGACCAGCCTACTTCTTCGCATTTGTGGAATCGATGATTGAAGGTGCAGTAAAGCTCGGACTATCTGAAGAGGATGCCCGGGTATTAACTATTCAAACGATTGTAGGTGCTGCAGCTCTACTGGATGAATCTGGTGATTCACCAACAACTCTGCGCGAGAAAGTTACAAGCCCAAATGGAACTACTGCTGCAGCGCTAGCATCATTTGCTTCATCAGGTCTTTCACAGAGTGTTTCAGAGGCGATGGCAGCAGCAGCTCGCCGATCTCAAGAACTTGCTTAAGATGAAGAAACTACTTCCCATTATTGTTGGCTTAACGCTCACTTTTCCGCAAGCCAGTGCTGCACCTAAGCCCATCACTCCTCAACTGGGATCTATTTACTCAGCCCCTACAGGAAGTGAATTCTTCATTCAAAGCGGTAGAAACTCGCTATATCTCCAGAATGTGCAACAGAAGACTAGCGACATTTTGATTACCGCCAGAGACCTTTCAAATTCTCAGGTGTGGCAGAAAACTATTGATTCAGGTGTCGATGAGGTTGTAACTGCTGTGGCCAGCGATTCGGCTGGAAATCTATGGATAGCAGGAGCCGCTTCGACGCTTCCGTTGACAGAGAGTTACACGCCAATAGATGGAATTGATAATCCAGACCTCGTCATTGTCGAGACTGCAACAGCGGTTCGTTCAGACTTGAACCAGATCGCTCTATGGAAAATCTCTTCCACTGGTGAACTTCTTTCAACCTATTACAGCGCTCAAAATTCGATCCCAATAATCAATTCAATCTCAATTGCCAGCTCTGGTATATCGATGATTGGTGAACTAGGCCGGAAGCAGATTTTCATCACCGCAACCTTTACGGGAACTTTTTCAAAACCCGTCATTATCGGAACTACAAAAACCCAACTCACATCAGTATTAAGAAATTCAGATGGCAGCTCTTATATTGTGGGAAATAGCTCAGAGACTTTGGCTGGAAAGAAAGTTGCAGGCGTTCGTGACGGTATTATTTTCAAAGTCTCAAAGACTGGTTCGATCATTTCGCTCTTGAGAAGTTCTGCAAGTAAAGCTGTGAGAAGTTGGAATTCTCTCGAATCTTCACTTCTTCTCACGGGACCTGTAGTAACAGGAAAGGCAATCGAGACTGCAATCACAAAGTTCACAACATCATTTGCCCCAACATGGACAACGCGCATTCCAAGCGTCGGTCCTTCTGTGGGAATCGCTGGTGGTGGAAATTACTTTGTTGCCTTGAGTACGAAATCTCAAATTTCTGGGATTTCATGGAAGCCCACATCACCTTCCATGATTGTGATTACCTTCGATAACAAAGGTTTAATCAAGGCAGCTCACACACTTCCAGGGCTTGTGACCCCACTTTCCCTCCAATTCACGCGTGATCGAGGGGTCGTCGGTATGGCTTCTGGTAGCGATGGACTCGTTTCGATTTTTACCCTCGCTTCGCGGTAACCTTTGCCATCGTTTTATCAACCGCACTACTACTGGAAAGAGCGTGACTTATGGGTTCCGTTATCAAAAAGCGTCGCAAGCGTATGGCGAAGAAGAAGCACAAGAAGCTTCTGAAGAAGACTCGCATTCAGCGTCGTAACGCTAAGTAATTACGGACGAAGCATCGAGAGCTGGCCATCGATGCCAGCAATTAGATACTTCACACCTTTAACGAGAGCCCAGGTGGATCGAATTCCATCTGGGTTTTCGCTTGCCAAGATAAAGAGTGTTTTAGCTTCGCTCTTTGAAGTGTCTATAGCGCAGAGGCGAAGCTCACAGTTGAAAGCTAGAAGATTTCCATCAGTGGAGATGTACTTAGAAGGTTTGCCGAAGCCATCGGTGAGGGCTCCCTTAGGTTCTGAGTTTGTAGTCAGATTAGCCCAGCGCACCTGGTTAGCTTTTGGAAGAGTATTTGATGCGGCGCTCAGCCATGTTGCAACAACAGCTTTTGCTGTTTTGCCAAGAGCAACATCGTAACCTGCAACTGGAGATGCGGGATTTGTCGCATCGAGAGTTTTATAGCTCCACCCCGTTGAGGAGAGGTTGCTTCGCGTTGCAAGACGCACTTCACCTGTAGTTGCGTCTCGCTTCTGATTTATCGTCAAAATAGAGTCATAGAGAACATAGGTCTTTTTGCCATCGAAAGCTGCAGCTAGGTGGAAAGCAACATCACCTGTTGTGCGACCGTCAGTCTTGCGATCTCCGTCGATGAGTTCATAGCTCCATGTTTTAGCTGCATTTGTTTTTACAGCACCCAAGAGAATTCCTTGGCTCTCATCACGGTAGAAAACCTGAACGCCAGAGGCGGATGCAACACAAGCGCTTGTAATGCTGACATCTGAACCAGTGCGGACTCGGTCAGGATTGTCATAGAGATTTACTTGGGGAGCGTCGCCATCAACGACCTCATATATAAATTTCTTTCCATCATATTTTGCATAGCGCAGATCATGGTCTTGCCCATCAGCATAGAAAATATGGAGAGTTTGCTTTGTTCCACTTCCATTTACACATACTGAGAGCGCCCCAGTAATTGGCATATTGGTGCGACCATTTGATCCTCCAGCACCATCCACAGTCTTTGTGAGCCAAATCCGCGAATTCCAGTGAGCTATCTTTAAATCACCTGAGCGAGAGTCAAAATAGGCAAGGAGTGGTTGTCCATTAAATGAAGTACTGACAACAGCTGCTGCATCGCTTTTGGCATCAATAATGAAGCGACGCCAACTCGCTTGCGGCGTCACAGAAGCGGTTGTGACTGCACTAGATGAACCATTGGTATTTGAAGCAACTATTGAGAACGAATAACTTGTTCCGTTCTTCAATCCAGTGAAGGTGATAGGCGAAGTCGTGGTCGATTTCACCTGATTGGTCTTTAAATTGCGAACGCTGTAGCTAGAAATCTGAGCGGTACGGGCATTGGCAGGGGGATCAAAGGTGATAACCACAGCGCCATCAGAGACTAGAGCTGTTGGATTTCTTACTTCCTGCGGAAGTCCAACTGCGATACCAACAGGTGGCTTGCGACGCATATCTTCCATCATGGCAAGAAGTAGCGGTCCTGGTTCGTGGAAAATTTCGCCAGCATCAAGATTGGGAGTCATCACTGCATCAAGCGGAGACTTTGAAAATGTTGCTTCATCAAGATGGCTCACAGATGAACCTTCTTCATAGCGACTAGGGGAATAAAGAAGAGGTTTAACTCCACCATTTGCTGCAATACCGAGAGCACCGCTCCACACAAGAGGCGAAACTAGAGCTTTACCTAATTCAAGAGATGGCGATGGAAGATCAGATAGTCGTCGCCCATCTTCCACCTGAACATATGCATCAAAAGGTGTTGGCTCTTGGATATATCCATACTTAAATACTTCATCGTATGTGTCAGTAGATAAAAACCCTAAACCATGTCCCATTTCGTGAATAAAGACAGATTGAAGATCGTATTCGTTGGGATGGGAGATTCCGTCGTTGCGGGTATTCCAATTGGCGTAAGAGTTAACTTGAATAACAATTTCGGATTGCTCTTTATCAAGATCTTTTCCTGCTAGCGCATTTGCTAAAGCTGATGGATACCAAAGACTTGAATCAGGTGCTCCGTCGTAACCTGCGAAGTAGCCACCTGGTCGGGCACTTCCCAGAACTCCAAATGTTCCTAAGCGAGTCCAATTTGCATCGATTGTGACTGGAACCGAAGAAGCAAAGTTTGCTGCCCAGATATCTACTGCAGCTTGAAAATCTTTCTTCGCCCACTCAGGGAAGTTCTTGTAATTGACAATAAATTTAGATTTAGCCTCTACATAAGCAACTTTCTTACGAGGCTCTTGCGCTACTTGTGTGTTTGGTCCTGCATAGACATAACCCCATTGAGTCGCTTCTCGTTGAAGGAAGGGGGTGAGAGCAGTTGCTTGGAGGGGAGTGAGAAGGGTGGCGATGAGGATTAACGGAAGGGTGGCTAGTTTCACCCGACTAATTAGCCTCTTCATAGCCGCCAACGCTATCAGGGTGGGAGAATATCCATATGGTCACCGTCTACTCCCGTCACGGCTGTCATCTCTGTGAAAGCGCTGTGAATACCCTCCAAGGCCTTCAACCAGAGCTAGATTTCGAGATTGAGATTATTTACATCGACGGCAACCCAGAACTTGAAAAGTTGTATGGAGAGCAGATTCCTGTCATCCATATCGATGGAGAGCATCATGATTTCTGGAGAGTAGATCCAGAGAGATTTAGATCTTCCCTTGAAAAACATCGTCAGCGTCGATAATTCGATAGCTATATCCCTGCTCTGCTAAGAATCGTTGACGGTTCTGTGCAAAATCTTGGTCGATGGTGTCTCTAGAAACAACTGAGTAGAAGCGTGCGCCACGGCCATCTGCCTTTGGACGCAATACGCGACCAAGTCGCTGAGCTTCCTCTTGGCGAGAGCCAAATGCACCCGAAACTTGAATTGCAATTGTTGCTTCTGGAAGATCGATCGAGAAGTTAGCCACCTTGGAAACTACTAAGCAGGAGATCTCTCCTGTGCGGAAAGACTGGAAGAGCTCTTCTCGTTCTTTCTGAGGAGTAGATCCCTGAATCACAGGAGATCCCAGAGTTTCGCCTAGATCATCGAGTTGATCTAAATATTGTCCAATGACAAGAATTTGTTCTTGTGCATGAAGACTCACAAGCTCTTGAACAACATCGCGCTTAGTTCGAGTTGTCGCGCAATAGCGATAGCGTTCTTCTGGTTCAGCAGTTGCATAGGCAAGTCGTTCTGCCTCGGTGAGGTTGACTCGAACCTCAATACATTCTGCGGGCGCTATATAACCTTGAGCTTCGATCTCTTTCCAAGGAACATCGAATCTCTTTGGTCCGATGAGTGAAAAAACTTCACCTTCCATTCCATCTTCGCGGACCAGGGTTGCTGTGAGCCCTAATCTGCGGCGGGATTGAATATCTGCTGTGAAGCGAAAGATTGGCGCGGGAAGAAGGTGAACCTCATCATAAATAATCAGACCCCAATCATGGCTATCAAAGAGATCGAGGTGGGCATACACACCATTCTTTTTCTTTGTCATCACCTGATATGTGGCAATTGTGACGGGGCGAATCTCTTTCTTTGAGCCAGAGTATTCACCAATTTCATCTTCGTTCAAACTTGTGCGCTTTAAGAGCTCATCACGCCATTGACGAGCTGCAACTGTGTTAGTAACCAAAATCAGAGTTGTCGCTTTGGCGTGAGCCATTGCAGCAGCTCCCACAATTGTCTTTCCAGCTCCACAAGGGAGAACTACAACTCCAGATCCACCGTGCCAAAATCCTTCAGCAGCATGCTCTTGGTATTCACGAATCTTCCAACCATTTTGTTTGAGTGAAATCTCATGTGCTTGCCCATCCACATAGCCCGCAAAATCTTCCGCTGGCCAGCCTAAGCGCAGCAAGGACTGTTTGATAGCACCGCGTTGGCTGGGGTGAACGGCAACAGTCTCAGCATCGATACGGGCTCCAAGAAGGGGAGCAATTTTCTTAGCACGAATGACTTCTTCAAGAACGGCAGTGTCAGTGGTGACGAGAATCAGTCCGTGAACAGGATCTGCTTCAAGGCGTAAACGACCATATCGAGACATCTGTTCTGCAACATCAATGAGAAGTGCATGGGGAACGGCATAGCGCGAGTACTTAATAAGTGTGTCGATGACCATCTCTGCATCATGTCCAGCAGCTCGCGCATTCCACAATCCCAAATTGGTGAGTCGATAGGTGTGCATGTGTTCTGGAGCTCGCTCAAGTTCAGCAAAGGGTGCGATAGCTCTGCGACATTCAGTCGAAAGGGGATGATCTATATCAAGGAGGAGCGTTTTATCGCTTTGAACAATGAGTGGTCCGTCGCTCATGCGAGCAACTCTTTGATAAGTGCATGGAGAAAATCCGAACGCTCTTGCATGGATGAAATTTTGACCCACTCATTAGCGGCATGGGCTCCACCACCAACTGCACCCAAGCCATCAAGAACTCTTGCTCCAACTGCCGCAGCAAAGTTTCCATCACTTGCTCCGCCTACTTCAGCTGAACCAAGTGGCGACATTCCAAGATTTGATGCAACCTTTTCAGCGATCTCATACAACTGCGCTGTAGAGGATGGTTCAAGTGGAGGTCTATGTAAACCACCTGCTATTTCAATACGCGCTCCATGGAGTGAAACTGACAGTGTTCTGATTGCAGAATCAACTCGCTCTAAGTCACTCTGTGAAAATGATCGAGCATCGATTTCTAGTTGAGCAAGTTCAGGAACAGTATTAATGGTTGTTCCTGCAGTCAGCATTGTGGGAACAACAGTTGTTCCGTGCTCGGGATTCTCAAGTGTTGAGAGCTGGAGAATAAACTCCGCCATTGCAACTGTTGCATTGACGCCCTTCTCAGGCTCAAGACCTGCGTGAGAGGCTTTTCCATGAACTGAGATCTGGTACATAGCAGTGCCCTTACGACCTGTCTTTACTTTGCCGTCAAGTGATGCCTCAAGAACAAGTACCGCTTCAGCGGTCGAAGATAACTTCTGAATGAGTTCCTTTGACGCTCTGCTTCCAATCTCTTCGTCAGTTGTTGCAATAAGTGCAACATCTCCTTCAATTCCTTTAAGCGCAAAGAGAGCTTGGATAAATCCTGCCTTCATATCGAAAACACCAGGGCCACGAAGAACATCCCCTTCGATGCTCCAGAGTGGAGTAAAGGAGTCAATCGGCCAGACAGTGTCGAGGTGAGCCAAAATTAAAACTCGTGGTGTTTGGCTTCCCCACCAAAAGACTGGGCGCCCTTGAACTTCGTGGATTTGAGCAGCTGCTCCCAAAACCGATTCGGCAATTTCGCTTGCTACTTTAACTACTTCACGGCAGGCGTGGATATCTTCACTAGGCGATTGAACCTTCACCAACCGCTCGAGGGCATCCAACATGGGTCTAAGTCTGCCGTATTGGCCCGTATTTATGCTCATCATAAAGTTGCCACACCTGTAATACGCGCAATTGTGAAGGTAAAGACCTCTCCGCTTGCATGATCTTTAGCCTGGAGCATTCCTGCTGCAATCTGAATGGGATCGATAATCCGATGTGACACCAAGCCGTTATTGTCGGCATATCCAATCGAGAGAGATTTATTGGGAGTCTCACGAAGGTGCTTTACGAGAATTTGGAGAGTTTCACTCGCTGTATTTCTCGGGAGTGAACCAAGTGCATCGCGTGAGAGGTTGCGGAGTGTGCTCTGTTGGGCACTCGACTTTTCACCAGTGCGAATAGTACGCACAGCTAATTCCAAGACTTCTCTTTCTAGTTTTTCAAATTCACCGATAATTCGCGGTGGTCTAGCTTTGCTTGTGGCTCGTTGAATCCGCGGACCACTTAAGAGTAAACCTTTCGAATCTTCAGCAGCTGGCAAATATCCAGCGCTTTTTAAGATCGAAATTGCATCGGTTGCTTCAAGGGAGGAGATGAGAACTTCTGGTGCAATTCTTCGAAGATTGAGAAGCTCGACCTTCTTATCTTTGAGAATCTGTGTGATGAGTGCGCTATCTTCACAACGAATAAATGAAGATGTATTGCCCACTCGCAACTTGCCATGTTTGCGTGAGATATCTCCGATCAAATACTCAAGAGGTTGAGGCACCGGAGTTTTAGAGGCTTTCTTAAGGAATGCAAGAATTTCTTCCCCAGTCCTTCCATGATCTAGTCCCCTGCGAAGTGATGCTTCTGTGAATCTAAAAACTGTTGCGGCTCCACGAGATTCGATATCTGCAATGATGTCGAGCTCTTGAGCAATTTCATGTTCCAAAGGTCCAGGTGCAATTGCAGTGTTGTCGCTCTGAATAAGAATGTGATCAACTGTCGCTGGAAGATCCTTATCGACAGATGCCAAATCACCGCCTTCGAGAAGTTCTAATCCATAGGTGGAGATAGCACCGTGACCTGTGAGCCCTAACCACTCTGCTTCACGAAGAGTCCACTCAATATATTCAGCGGGCACCCCACCTGTGCGGCGATAGGGAAGATTCCATTGAACTGTGGCAGTTACGCTTTCAAGCGATGGCGCCCCGCCAGGGTTAGCTTGAAGCACCTCAATAGTGGCTCTACGAATTGTTGCTGATGAACTTCTATCGAGCTCAGGTCCAAGCGGTGTCACGCTCTTGCTTCCATCGCGTCCAACTAGTCCACTCATTCGTGAGGTAATCAACCAAGGTGCAACTAAGTTCTGCCACTTGATTGATGACGGTTGTGATAGCCAGGTATCAAAGAGTTGAGTAGGAAGAATTCGATCGTCAGGATCTATTGCAAGTAGTCCTGCCAAATAGGCAACTTCGGCGATAAAAGCAGCACACACTTCTTCAACACCTAAATGAAGTGCGAGATCGCGCAAATCACGAACACCCAACCCTCCCGCTTTAAGTGCAGATGCAGGCTGCTGTGCCCAGAAGTTTAAGACTTCTTCTGTCCAGCGAAGAAAGGTAGTGATATTTGAGATGGCTGCTTGTTGGTTTACTTTTGGCGAAACTTCTCTCACTGAAATTTCTGGTGGAGTAATAAAAAGTGTGCGGTGAACTTTTCCACCACGAAGGTGAAGGGCAGCTTCTCTGTGTAAAACAACTGTCTGCTGATTGACGGGAGATACAAAACCGTTCTCCAATAGCCAAGCAAGCCCTGGTGTTGGCTTCTTTACATCGCTTACAGTGCCGCGAGGTGGCCCCCAAGTCATTGCATCGAGATTCTTCTGTGCAGCAGCTGGAGCACTTGCTAGATCTTTAAGTTTGAGTTTCTTTGGAGATGCGGGTCCAAGTCCAGCAATCTCATTCCCCAGGATTTCTCGAAGATTTGTAGGGAGACGATATCCGTCATTTGCGCCATAAATAAGGGCTCGATCAACGAGAGATGAAATAACGAATTTGGCAGCCTTATCGGTTGCAGAGATTATTTCTTTCTCTGAAAAAGGCTCTGGCAAAACTGCTGCAGCTTCAAGTACCTGAAGTTGCCACTTATTCAGTGAATCAACAGCTCTTACAAGACTTGGAACAGAGGATGCTCGCACGGCGAGAGTTGCGATATCTGCAGGAACAGGGGAGGTAAGTTCAGGGCGTGCCTCAAAGAGCGCTATCAGTGCATCATCACTGAGTGAACGCAGGTAATCTGCATAAGAGCGAATTTCCATAACTGCCCTACATTAGCGGGGTCTGGGGCAGTTAGCCAAAGGAGTTAGTTCGAACGACCTTTTCGCGGTACGAGGAGCGCTGCAATCGCAGCAAGGCGGCTCACAGCTGGACCTAGAAGTCGGTTGAGATAACGGGCCCTACGGAAGTCATGGATGGGCCACTGCTCAGCGAGAGCTTTCAATCGCAAAATAGCATCAGGATTAATAGCACAAGGATTTCCAACAGCCATCAGCAGTGGAAGATCGTTGTGGCTATCAGAATATGCAAAACACTCACCAAGAACATAACCATGTTCTTCAGCTAACTTTCGAACTGCAACTGCCTTCTCCGTTCCGTGAAGAAGTTTGCCATCAAGTTCTCCTGTGTAGATTCCATCTCGGATTACTACTCGACTTCCAACTGCTCCTGTTAGTCCAAGTCGCTCTGCCATGATGTTTGCTAAATCTTGAGGCGCCGCAGTAACTAACCACACATCTTCGCCTGCAGCTAGGTGCGCTCTGGCAATTTCACATGTGCGCTCCCACAACTTTGGTGAAACAAATTCATCGTAAATTTCTTCACCCAATTTAAGAATATCTTCAACTTTATGACCGCCAACGAAATCAGTAGCTGCCTTTTGAAAGCGATCAATGACTTCTTGCTTTTCTGTTCCTGTCATTCTGAATCGGAGATTGGCAACAACAAAACGAGAAATATCGGCTTTTGTGAAAAACCCACGCTGATACATGCCTCTTCCTAGAAAGTAGAGGCTTGACCCTCGCACGAGGGTGTTATCTACATCAAAGAAGGCTGCACGATGTGAAGTGAGCGCCATGTCACTACAGTAACGACTAACCGGGGAGAAAGAGCAGCGAGCACGCTTTATGCTTAGGGTATGAGTTCTACGGTCCATGTCCTCCGCCACGGCGAAGTCGAAAATCCCCAGAAGATTCTCTACGGCCGTCAGCCTGGCTGGAAGCTTTCTGCTCGCGGTCAAGAGATGGCTGAAGTCCTAGGTGAATGGTCTAAGTCTGTAAACCTGGGTGCTTTGCATGTCTCTCCATTACAGCGTGCTCAAGAGACGGCAGCTCCCATCGCCCGCGCTCACTCAATCGAGATCCACACTGATGAGCGTTTGATTGAAGCCGCGAATGTCTTTGAAGGAAAGCCATTTGGAATTGGAGATGGCGTACTTCGCCATCCATCGGCTTGGCGATATCTCTACAACCCATGGAAACCTTCATGGGGAGAGCCGTATGAAGAGCAGATTAATCGAATGCTTGCGGCAGTCTTTGACGCGAAGAAAGCTGCTGGAGACAAAGACGCGATTGTTGTTTCTCACCAACTTCCAATTTGGATTCTCAGGAGTGCAATTGAAGGTCGTAGATTGATTCATGATCCGCGAAAGCGTGAGTGCACACTTGCATCAGTTACTAGCTTGCACTTCAATGATCAAGGAATGATTGTTGGAACTTCTTATTCAGAGCCTGCACGCCATCTCTTACCATGAAGAAATCTCTCCTCCTGCTTTCCGCACTCGTCTTCCTCACGGGATGTGGGAATAACGGAATTCAATCAGGGGGAGAAAGTTTTGTTGCTGGTAACGGCTCAACAACTTTTGTGAAGAGTGAGGAGAGAGTAGAGGCGCCATCTTTATCTGGGATGACTCTCTTGGGCGTGAACTACACACTGCCCAAAGATCAGGTGGCGGTAGTAAATGTGTGGGCATCATGGTGCTCCCCATGTCGAGCTGAAGAACCAACTCTTGCAGCACTTACTCGCAAATATCCTGATGTTAATTTCGTAGGAATTCTCACTCGAGATAATCTCGTGAATGCAGAGGCTTTTGTTCGCCGACAGAAAAGTCCTTATCCAACGCTGATTGATGACTCTGTCTTAATCGGTTTCAGAAAGTCCCTTCCTGCAAATGCGATTCCTTCAACAGTTGTTATTGATAAGAATGGGCGTGTGGCAGGTCGAATTTCAGGTGTTGTCACAATTGCTTCACTTTCTGAGCTACTCGACAAGGTGGTTGCAGAGTGATTGATTTCGTTGTCGAGCAACTCTTTAGCGGCACTCTCTTGGCCGCACTCCCTATTGCAGTTATAGCTGGTCTACTTTCATTCCTGTCACCTTGTGTCCTGCCATTAGTGCCTGGGTATCTTGCCTACGCAACTGGTTTTGCTACCACTCGCGGAAAAGTATTTCTTGGTTCACTTCTTTTCGTCGCAGGCTTCACATTTATCTTCGCTTCATACGGTTTGGCTTTCGGTGGCTTAGGAAGTGCCATCGCATCTCACGAAGATGTGATCACTAGGGTTCTTGGTTTCTTCACAATTGCCATGGGTGCAATCTTCTTAGGGCTTTTCCCTTTCGCTCCAACTTTTGCTCCACGCATCTCTACGGCCGGTGGATTAGCAGGAGCGCCGTTACTGGGATTTCTCTTTGGCTTAGGGTGGACGCCGTGTATTGGACCTGCTCTTGCAACAGTTCAAACTCTCGCATTCGATGAATCAAGCGCAACGAGAGGGGCCATCCTTTCTATTGGTTATAGCTTTGGACTTGGAGCACCTTTTATCCTCTCAGGACTCTTTCTTGATAAGAGTAAAGGCATCCGCTCGTATTTTGTTAAGAAAGGTTCACTCATCAGCAAAGTGGGTGGCGTTGTGCTCATTATTATTGGAATCGCTCAAGTCACTGGCATATGGGGTGATTGGATGATTTCACTTCGATCATTAATTTCAGAGTTTGCACCGGTGATTTGATGAGTAATATCGAAGTTCCAGAGCTGGGTTTAAAAGAGCTCCTTCGTTACGCATGGCGCCAACTCACCAGCATGCGAACTGCACTAATCCTTCTCATGATGCTCGGTGTTGCTGCTATCCCTGGTTCGATAATCCCTCAACGGAGCGCAAATCCAATAGCTGTTCAAGACTTTTTTGAGAAACATCCTGTTACGGCAAAGTGGTATGACCAACTATCTCTCTTTGATGTCTATGGATCGCCTTGGTTTAGTGCCATTTATATCTTGCTCTTTATCTCATTGATTGGTTGTGTACTTCCGCGCACACTTGAGCATTTTCATGCAATGCGAGCTCTCCCACCAGCAACTCCTAAGAATCTAGAAAGACTCGAGCAATACCAAAGCTTCCAGGGCGATGTTGAGGTTCTCACTATTGCTCAACAATGGTTTAAGAAGAAAAGATTTAGGGTCAGAGTCGAAGGCAGTAGCATCTCCGCCGAAAAGGGCTATTTGCGCGAGACGGGAAATCTGCTCTTCCATCTCTCACTCATTTTGATACTTCTTGGAATGAGCTTTGGCTCTCTCTTTGGTTTGAGAGGCGAAGCCATCGTCAATGTTGGGGAACGATTTATTAATGTTCCAACTAGTTATGACACTCTTGCTCTTGGCAAGTTAACAAAAGAATCTGATTTAACGCCATTTACAATTACCGCTGACTCGTTTCAAGCAGTTTATGATCCCAAGACCAACATCCCAAAGGACTACACACTGACTGTTACTACTTCTGTCGATGGTGTGACAAGAAAGCAGATTGTTAAGGTTAATAGCCCCCTTACATTTGGAAGCACTCGTGTCTATCTGCAAGCTAATGGATATTCACCCATCGTCACCGTGAGAAATTCACTCGATGAGGTAATTTTTCAGGGACCTGTGGTCTTCTTGCCTCAAGATGGAAACTTAAGATCGATCGGTGCAATCAAAGTGCCAGAGGCTCAGCCTCAAATCGGTTTTGTCTCCTCATTGCTTCCGACTTATGCCCGTACTGAGACTCAAGGCGGAGTCTCTATTTATCCTGAACTTCTCAATCCTAAACTTCTATTTTCAATTTGGCGTGGTGATCTTGGTTTGGATACAGGTATCCCACAATCTGTTTATCGCATTGATACATCGACTTTGGAGAAACTGGGACTTGGTTCTCTTAAAGTTGGAGAGACCTTTGACTACGAAGGCGGCTCCATTACTTTGGAGAAGATCATTCCGTGGGTTAATTTGCAGATAGTCGATGACCGAGGCAAGGGATTTGCGCTATCAGGGGCAATAGCTGCCGTTTTAGGGCTTCTCTCCTCCTTATATGGAAGACGCCGTCGCATCTGGATTCGAGTCACAGGTTCTCAAGTTGAAGTTGCAGCCCTAGCCAAGAACAATGCTCCTGGGCTTGAAGAAGAAGTAGCTCAATTTGTAGCCGATATAAAGGAGAGCAAATAATGGTTAACACATCATGGGCGTATGCATCGAATAACTTTGTATATGCAGCAATGGCTCTCTTCACTCTCTCATTCTTAGCCCATGCCTTTGAAACTGCTTCAGCTGTGACAACTCTGAGTAAGAAACTCGACTACAAGAGAGTAGAGAAGATATCTCGCGTTGCAACCGCATTTCTTATTCTTGGAACTCTTCTTCTTCTAGCGGGAATTGTTTCTCGTGGAATTTCTGCTGGCCACGCCCCTTGGGGAAATATGTATGAGTTCTCAATTACAGGAGCTTTCGCATTCTCTGCGGCCTATTTGGCGGCGCTGAGAAAGTATGACCTCCGCTGGCTGGGCTTGATCGTCTCTTTCTCAGTTCTGCTCACACTTGGAACTGCAATCACATTGCTTTATCGAAACAGTGCGCCTCTAGTGCCTGCGCTTAAATCCACTTGGCTGATCATCCATGTGACAACCGCGATTATTTCTGGCGGAGTCTTCTTGTTGGCAAATGCCATTGCAGGTGCTTAT
>CALEZA010000059.1 GCA_937927965.1 uncultured Candidatus Planktophila sp. | reverse complement strand
CGTGTGCGACGCCAGCGATGATTGCTTGCTCCATGGTGCCTCCTTCTGGGTGGTTTTCAACTACCCAAGTACCTTCAAGTGGTGAAAATGATGAACGAACATGAATGGGAAGATTAAATCGGCGTGCATATTCAACGCAGCGAAGGTGAAGAACTTTTGCACCCGCTGCAGCAAGTTCCAACATTTCTTCATATGTGACAGTGCTGAGTTTGCGAGCTGCAGGAATAGTGCGAGGGTCTGCTGAAAAGATTCCATCAACATCGGTGTAGATCTCGCAGACATCAGCATCAAGTGCTGCAGCGAGCGCAACAGCAGTTGTGTCAGAACCACCACGGCCTAGAGTTGTAATGTCCTTTGTGTCCTGCGAAATTCCCTGGAAACCTGCAACAATTGCAATCGATCCTGAATCAATTGCTTCACGGATGCGTCCTGGAGTCACATCGATAATGCGTGCCTTACCGTGAACTGAATCTGTAATTACACCAGCTTGAGAGCCTGTGAAAGATTGTGCTTCAAATCCGAGATTGTTAATCGCCATTGCAAGAAGTGCCATAGAGATTCGCTCACCTGCAGTCAGCAACATATCGAGCTCGCGTCCAGGTGGGATAGGGCTGACTTGGTTGGCAAGGTCGATCAGTTCATCAGTTGTATCGCCCATCGCTGAGACGACAACTACAACCTGGTTGCCTGCCTTCTTTGTCGCCACAATACGAGCAGCAACGCGCTTCATGCCCTCGGCATCTGCGACGGAGGAACCACCAAACTTCTGAACGATAAGCGCCATGGCATAAGTGTGAACCCCTAAAGGGGTACGGTCTAGCCGAATTTAGGATTTTCTCAATATATGAAACAGGTTTTAATCCATATATTGAGACAAAGGGCAATTAGAGGTTGGTGCGACCCTCAAATGCTCGTCCAAGGGTGACCTCATCTGCATATTCGAGATCTCCTCCCACAGGCAGGCCTGAGGCTAAGCGGGAGACGCTGATGCCCATCGGCTTAATCAGGCGTGCAAGGTAGGTAGCTGTCGCCTCTCCCTCAAGGTTGGGATCTGTCGCCAGAATGATCTCCGTAATAGAGGAGTCGGCAAGGCGCTGCATTAATTCACGGATGCGCAGTTGATCTGGACCAATGCCATCGATTGGGCTGATGGCTCCACCTAGAACATGGTACTTGCCGCGAAATTCACGAGTGCGCTCAATGGCAATTACATCTTTTGATTCTTCAACAACACAGATTTTTGTTCCATCACGACGAGGGTCACGACAGATGCGACATTGAGTCTCCTCTGAGACATTTCCGCATTCAGTGCAGAACTTGACTCTCTCTTTAACTGTGCGAACTGCCTCTACGAGTGAATCTGCGATTTCACTATCTGATTGCAAGATGTGAAAAGCGATGCGTTGAGCAGACTTCGGCCCAATGCCTGGAAGACGACCTAAAGCATCGATGAGATCTTGAATTGCGCCTTCATACATTCCACTAGACATTACTCGTGGCTCTTTTCGCTAATGACAGTTGCACCAAGCTCTGCCGCAAGCAGTGCTGCCCCTGAAAGTTGAGTGGCATCTGTTGGAGCCTCAGTTGTGCGAACAGCACGAGCCTCAGGGGTGGAGTTTGTATCGATGCTGGGATCGACTGTCACTTCAATCTTGCGATCTAGCCCAACAATCTCAATAAAAGCATCGCGCAAGATTGCATCAGATTCACTGCGAACAAATGAATCACGAGCACCAGCATTTACTATTCCAATGGTGATTGTCTTCTCATCTAGCCCAAGAATCTGTGCGCTTGCACTCAAGAGTGACCATGTAAGGCGACGACGCTTCTTCACATTCTCAATGACTTCAGGCCATAAGCGACGAAGTGCTGCCACATCAATTGCAGAGACATCGTGGACTGCAGGAGCTGCCTTCTTTGGCTCCTCAACAACTGGAGCTGCTTCACGAATTGGTTCTGCAGTTGCGCGAGAGACATAGTCAGCAGGATCGACTTCTTTCGCAGCAGGCTTTGCAGGGGCTGCAGCCTTTGCAGGGGCTGCCTTAATAGGCGCAGATGGTGCAATGTTTTCTACACGCTCAAGTCGTTCAATACGAGAGAGCATTCCTGCCTCACCGTTATCGCCAATAGGAAGCAAGATGCGTCCACATATGAGCTCAAGAATCAGGCGAGGTGCTGTTGCTCCGCGCATCTGAGTTAAACCTTCTGAGGCAAGATCTGCAGCACGAGAAAGCGATGCTTGGCCAATGTTTTGAGCCTGCACACGCATTCTCTCTAACTGATCATCAGGGAGTTCACGCAAGATGCTGTTTGCATTTGTTGCTTGAAGTGCATCAACAATCATGAGATCCCGAAGTCGCTCAAGAAGATCTTGTGTAAAGCGTCGTGGGTCATGCCCAGATTCAATAACACGATCAACTGTCTTAAAGAGAGTTGCACCATCACGAGCTGCAATGGCATCCATTGCATCATCAAGGAGTGCGCCATCTGTGAAGCCAAGGAGCTGCACAGCAATTTCATAACTGACTCCATCTTTGCCAGCGCCTGCTAGGAGCTGTCCAAGAACCGAGAGAGCATCACGAACTGAGCCCCCAGAGGCACGAACTACAAGTGGAATAACACCTTTAGCAACTTTCACACCTTCTGACTCACACACCTTTTCAAGATGTGCGGCAAGAGTTCCTGGTGGAACAAGGCGGAATGGATAGTGGTGTGTTCGTGAACGGATGGTGGAGATCAACTTCTCTGGTTCAGTTGTTGCAAAGATAAAGATCACATGCGCTGGAGGTTCTTCAACAACTTTGAGCAGAGCATTTGCGGCACCAGGTCCAAGCTGATGAGCTTCGTCGATGATATAAATCTTGTATTTGCTTTGAACTGGCGCAAAGAATGCTTTGTCACGCAAATCACGGGCATCGTCTACGAGGCCATGAGTTGCAGCATCGAGTTCAATGACATCGAGTGAACCTGGACCATTTGCTACTAAATCTTTACAAGATTGACATTGGCCGCATGGGTTGGGTGTTGGACCTTTTTCACAATTGAGTGAACGCGCCATAATGCGAGCAGATGAAGTCTTGCCGCATCCACGAGGACCGCTAAAGAGATATGCGTGGTGCGTCTTACCTGATTCGAGGGCATTAGAAAGTGGAACAGTCACATGTTCCTGACCGATCACATCGGCAAATACAGATGGACGATACTTACGATAGAGAGCAAGGCTCATGGTCATACCCTTCGATAGCTCTGGACTCAACTCACTTCTAGTTGGACCTGAGGATCTTGATTAATAGGGACCTCCGGTGCACCCAACAGAGCGCACCTACCCTTGCTGTATTCCTACCCTGGGGGAGTTCAGCACGATGTCGTCGCACCGGAGATCTGCGCCAATCTTATGTGTCGAAGGGCCACCGCAGCACCGCTACCCTTGGGCAGTTGGTTACTCGTATGAGGGCCAGCGCTGGAGGATTCGCATAGCGGCCGAGTGCGCACGCTTGGAAAGCGTGTATAG
>CALEZA010000058.1 GCA_937927965.1 uncultured Candidatus Planktophila sp. | reverse complement strand
CAAGGCAACTTCCCACCCACAGCCAATTGAGAATATTGCTCGTGAAGATGTAGTTCACCCAAGCCTGACTCCAGAGGATGCCCTCTCAGGAGCTCCCGCTCAAGAAGAACAGCGTTTTCGCGTTCCTCAGATTTTAGGGGAGGAGTAATCGATGATCTTTAAGACAGCCACGGAGATGGCAGATGCATTGCAGTCAAAAGAGATCTCTTCAGTCGAACTCACGCAAGCACATTTAGATCGCATCGACTCGGTCGATGGTGATGTGAAAGCATTTCTTTATGTTGATAAAGAAGGCGCTCTTGCACAAGCGGCTGCAGTAGATGCAGATCGCGCTGCAGGAAAGGACCTTTCGCCTCTTGCAGGTGTGCCACTAGCTCTTAAAGATGTTCTGGCTCAAAAGGGAGTTCCTACGACTGCAGGTTCTCGCATCCTTGAAGGATGGCGTCCTCCTTATGACTCAACAGTTGTCTCAAAGTTAAAAGATGCTGGCATCATCATCCTTGGAAAGACAAATATGGATGAGTTCGCTATGGGCTCTTCAACCGAGAACAGTGGCTATGGACCAACTTTTAACCCATGGGATTTAGAGCGCACACCTGGTGGATCTTCAGGTGGATCTGCTGCAGCGGTCTCTGCCTTTGAAGCACCTCTTGCAATCGGTTCCGATACCGGAGGATCCATTCGCCAACCTGCTGCCTTGACGGGAATTGTGGGAGTTCGCCCAACATATGGAGCGGTCTCGCGTTATGGACTGATTGCATATTCATCTTCTCTCGACCAAGCGGGACCTTTTGGTCGTACCGTTCTTGATACAGCTCTTCTCCATGAAGCTATTGCAGGACATGATGCACATGATGCAACTTCAATTAAGTCTGCAGTGCCTGCTGTTGTTTCTGCCGCAAAGAGCGGTGATGTGAAGGGCATGAAGATTGGTGTCATCAAGCAGCTTCAAGGCGAGGGATATCAGAAGGGCGTGCAGAGTCGATTTACTGAATCTCTCGATCTCCTAGCTTCATTAGGGGCTGAAATTGTTGAAGTGGATTGCCCAAGTTTTGAGTATGCATTGGCTGCCTATTACCTGATTGCACCTTCTGAGTGTTCATCAAATCTGGCTCGCTTTGATGCAATGCGGTATGGCCTTCGCACAGGAGATGCCAATGGCGCTTCCGCTGAGGCAGTGATGGCAGCTACTCGCGATGCGGGATTTGGACGCGAGGTTAAGCGCCGCATCATCCTCGGAACTTATGCGCTTTCATCAGGTTATTACGATGCTTACTACGGAAGTGCACAAAAGATTCGTACTCTAATTATTCAAGATTATGCAAAGGCTTTCGCTCAGGCAGATGTGTTGGTCTCTCCAACCGCGCCAACTACTGCATACAAAATCGGCGAAAAGGTCGATGACCCTATGGCGATGTATCTAGGCGATGTGGCTACGATTCCAGTAAATCTTGCAGGTATCTGTGGAATGTCGCTTCCAGCTGGACTTGCAGATGAAGATAACTTGCCCGTCGGATTCCAAATTATGGCTCCTGCGATGCAGGATCAGCGCCTCTATCAGGCAGGTGCCGCTCTTGAAGCAGCGCTGAACTCCAAGTGGGGTGGTGCTTTGATTTCAAAGGCTCCAGCGTTGGGAGGTGCCAAGTAATGGCTCTTACATACGATCAAGTTGTAGCAAAGTACGATCCAGTATTAGGTCTTGAAGTCCATGTGGAGCTCAATACTGAGTCGAAGATGTTCTGTTCATGTGCAACCACATTTGGCGCAGAACCTAATACTCAAACCTGCCCAGTATGTCTTGCTCTCCCAGGAGCTCTTCCTGTTGTGAATGAAAAGGCAATTGAATCAACAATCAAGATTGGATTGGCGCTCAATTGCAAGATTGCTCCATATAGCCGCTTTGCTCGCAAAAACTATTTCTACCCAGATATGCCAAAGAACTTTCAGATATCTCAATACGATGAGCCAATCTGTTATGACGGATATGTTGATGTTGAAATTGACACTGACGAAGGTCCACAGCAGTTCCGCATCGAGATTGAGCGTGTCCACATGGAAGAAGACACAGGTAAGTCTTTGCATGTGGGCGGTGCAACAGGTCGCATTCATGGAGCTGACTACTCGCTCCTTGATTACAACCGTGCAGGAATCCCTCTGGTTGAAATCGTGACCAAGATCGTTCCTGGAACAGGTAAATATGCCCCAGAAGTCGCTAAGGCTTATGTGGCGGAACTCCGCGATATCTTGCGTGGACTAGGTGTATCTGATGTGAAGATGGAGCAAGGCTCACTTCGCTGTGATGCAAATGTCTCTCTCAAGCCTGCGGGATCGCAAGTCTTAGGAACTCGCTCAGAGACAAAGAATGTGAATTCACTTCGCTCTGTTGAGCGAGCCATTCGAGGCGAAATGCTTCGTCATGCAGAACTGCTTGAGAAGGGGGAGAAGGTCAAGCAAGAGACCCGCCACTTCCAAGAAGATACAGGCCTTACTCGCTCAGGTCGTTCAAAAGAGCAAGCTGAGGATTACCGCTACTTCCCAGATCCTGATCTCGTTCCTGTTAAGCCTGATGCTGCTTGGATTGAGACTCTTCGTGCCGCTCTGCCTGAGAGACCATCCATTCGCCGTAAGCGTTTGCAAGAGCAGTGGGCAGTTCCTGATAAGGAATTTGCCGCAATGGTCAACGCCGATGTTCTCGGAATTGTTGAAGCAACAGTTCTCTTGGGTGCAGATCCAACAAAAGCTCGTACTTGGTGGCTCGGTGAAATTTCACGCATTGCCAACGACAAATCTGTTGCTATTGATGAACTCTCAATTACTCCTAAGGATGTTGCAGAACTTATTGCTCTTGTTGCATCAGGTGAACTCACGGATAAGTTGGCTCGCCAAGTTGTTGAAGGTGTGATTGCGGGGGAGGGAACTCCTGCCGAGGTTGTTGCCAAGCGTGGGATCAAAGTTGTTAACGATGATGGCGCTTTGATGGCAGCTATTGAGAAGGTTTGTGCGGCGCAGGCAGAGACTGCCGAAAAAGTTCGCGGTGGCCATCTTCCTGCAGCAGGTGCTCTCATTGGCGCAGTCATGAAGGAAACTCAAGGACAGGCAGATGCTGCCAAGGTTCGAGAGTTACTTCTTAAGTACTTAGGTCAATAAAGACTTAAATAAAAAACCCGCCAAGTTAAACACTTGGCGGGTTTTTTATTTGATGAAATTAATGCATTCCAACGCCTTCTGTCTCAACGACAGCTTCTTTGCCGATATTGATAAAGAAGAAGAGAACAACTGCTCCAATAAAGAGCAACCCCGCACTGAACTTAAATGCAACAGTGAAGCCATGAGTCATTGCAGCTGGCATTAGCGCCTGACCTAGCTGGGAATTGGCTGCAACATAAGTTGTTGTCGCAGTTGCTGCCACTGTGTTGAGAAGGGCAGTTCCAAGAGATCCGCCAATCTGCTGTGAGGTATTGACCATCGCACTAGCAACACCTGTGTCATGGTGTGATACAGCGTGGAGTGATGTTGAAGTCAATGGAATAAATACCAGAGCCATACCGCTAGACATGATCAGAAGTGATGGCACCACATGGGTTAGATATGAGGTCTCGGGTGTGATGCGAGTAAGAAGTAGAAGTCCAATTCCTGCTGCAATCAAACCTGGAACCATCAAAGGCTTTGGCCCTACCTTTGGAAGAAGCTGTGAAGCAATTCCTGCGAAGACAATAATTCCTGCTGTAAATGGCAAGAATGCAAAGCCTGACTTGAGCGGGCTATATCCAAGAATTACCTGGAGATAAAGGCCAAGGAAGAGGAACATTGAAAAAAGTCCTGCTCCAACAACTAGTGATCCCAAGTAAGAACCACCGCGGTTGCGCTCTGTAATAACACGAAGTGGCATGAGTGGATTTGCAACCTTTGTCTCAACAATAACGAAGATGACGAGGAGAACTACCGCCGCTACGAGGAATCCGATAGTTGCAGATGAAGACCAACCCTTAGTTGCTGCTTCATTGAATCCGTAAGTGAGAGAGAAGAGACCTGCTGTTGCTGTTACAACGCCAGGGATGTCATAGGTGTTATCTCCTTCAGCCTTTGATTCGTGAACATACTTAATAGCAAGAATTGCTGCAGCGATTGCGATAGGAGCGTTAACTCCCAGGCACCAGCGCCATGAAAAGAATTCAGTAAGTGTTCCACCGACAATGAGACCAATTGCTGCTCCACCACCAGAGATTGCTCCGATTACACCAAATGCCTTGGCGCGTTCCTTTGGATCCGTAAAGGTTTCTGAGATTAGCGCCAGTGCAGCAGGTGCCAAGAGAGCACCGAACACACCTTGAAGACCACGAGATGCATAGAGCATGCCTTGGTTTGCAGCAATTCCACCAATTGCAGAAGCAGTTGCAAATCCAACAAGTCCCACGAGGAAGATCTTCTTGCGGCCCATGTAGTCACCAATGCGACCACCGAGAAGTAGGAGAGACCCGAAAGCGAGTGTGTATGCAGTGATGACCCACTGCTGGTTGGCATCAGAGATGCCTAATTCGACCTTTGCACTTGGGATAGCAATGTTCATAATTGAGCTATCGAGTACAAGCATCAGCTGTGAGATTGCAATAACAACAAGCGTTCTCCAGCGATCGGGAGCCTGGCCCTTAATGTGGCCTTGGGCATCTCGGTTCTGATTTGGCACAGTAAATCTCCAATAAGTAGGTGTTGCTTTGAATGAGGTGAATCAAGAGATATCTTGAATAGTGGAATTCTATAGCCACTCATGACCCTTCTCTTGTTGGGAAATGGAGATAGAATCATCACATGTCGACAATGAAGCCCCGCTCAGGTCTTGTAACTGATGGTCTCGAGCGTGCACCAGCTCGCGGAATGCTTCGTGCAGTTGGTATGGGCGATGAAGATTGGGTTAAGCCACAGATCGGCGTGGTCTCTTCATGGAATGAAATCACTCCTTGCAATCTCTCACTTGCTCGCTTAGCAACAGCCTCTCGCAAAGGTGTCATTGATGCAGGTGGATTCCCAATGCAATTTGGAACCATCTCTGTCTCAGATGGAATTTCAATGGGACATGAAGGAATGCACTTCTCACTTGTCTCCCGTGAAGTAATTGCAGATTCTGTTGAAACTGTGATGCAGGCAGAGCGCCTTGATGGAATGGTGATGTTTGCAGGTTGCGATAAATCTCTTCCAGGAATGATGATGGCAGCAGCTCGCATTGATGTTGCAGCAGTCTTTGTTTACGCAGGATCCACTCTTCCAGGTCAGGTCGATGGCAAAGATGTAACAATTATTGATGCATTTGAAGCAGTAGGTGCTTGTGCTCGTGGATTAATCACTAAAGAGCGAGTAGATGAGATTGAAAAGGCAATCTGCCCTGGTGAAGGTGCATGTGGTGGTATGTACACAGCAAACACCATGGCAACCGTTGGTGAAGCTATTGGTCTCTCCCTTCCAGGATCTGCTGCACCTCCTGCAGTAGATCGCCGCCGCGATGGCTACTCAGAAGCATCAGGTGCTGCAGTTGTTAACTTGATTGCAAAGGGAATTACCACCCGCGATATTTTGACGAAGAAAGCATTTGAAAATGCAATCACAGCCGTCATGGCACTTGGTGGTTCAACCAATGCCGTTCTTCACCTTCTTGCAATCGCACATGAAGCTGAAGTAGATCTGACACTTGAAGATTTCCATCGCATTGGCTCTAAGGTTCCACTACTCGGAGATCTCAAGCCATTTGGAAAGTATGTGATGTCTGATGTCGACAAGGTTGGTGGGATTCCTGTCGTTCTTCGTATGCTCCTTGATGCTGGATATCTCCATGGAGATACTCTCACCGTCACTGGCAAGACAATGGCTGAGAATTTAGCTGACATCAATCCACCCCTTGCAGATGGTGAAGTTCTTCACGCTATCTCTGCGCCACTTTCAACAGATGTGGGAATTACAATTCTTGGTGGATCTCTTGCAACAGAAGGTGCTGTCTGCAAGACAGCGGGAATCGGAATTGAAACTTTTGAAGGACCTGCGCGAGTCTTTGAGCGCGAGCAGGCCGCAATGGATGCTCTCGAAAATGGAACTATCCAAGCTGGTGATGTTGTCGTCATTCGATATGAGGGCCCTAAAGGTGGACCTGGTATGCGAGAGATGCTCATGATCACAGGAGCTATTAAGGGAGCAGGTCTTGGAAAGTCGACCTTACTTCTGACAGATGGCCGCTTCTCAGGTGGTTCGACAGGGCTCTGTGTAGGCCATGTTGCACCTGAAGCTGTAGATGGTGGTCCAATCGCCTTTATTAAAGATGGGGATCGAGTTCGCATTGATATTCCAAATCGCAGACTGGACCTCTTGGTAGATCCTGCAGAACTGGAAGCTCGTAAGGTGGGGTGGAAGCCGTTGCCTCATAAATACACAAGGGGAGTACTTCATAAGTATTCCAAGTTGGTGGGCTCAGCCTCTAAAGGCGCCGTCTGCGACTAGCGGGACGGTCTCAAAAAATGAGACCTGCATCTCAACTCTTGACTCATTCCTCGCCCTAAGCGAGAATATGGCCATGCGTTCAACATCTCGTTCAATTGTTGTGGTGGTGATTCGATAGCGCATGCCTTCACGACATGCGCCCTCAGATATCTGAGGGTTTTTTCATTTAATAAAGATTTTTCACTGAGGAAAGAGAAAGGAGCACGGAGATGACAACACAGCATGTTCCCACAGCGAACGGCACAGCAATGAATGGAGCAACTTCATTGGTGAAAAGCCTCGAAGCAGCTGGCGTTGATGTGATGTTCGGTCTGCCTGGTGGCGCCATTCTCCCTGCTTACGATCCAATCTATGACTCCACCATTCGCCACATCTTGGTCCGCCATGAACAAGGTGCAGGACATGCAGCAACAGGTTATGCACAAGTAACTGGGCGTGCTGGCGTTTGTATTGCAACCTCAGGTCCAGGAGCTACCAACCTTGTAACCCCTCTGATGGATGCGGGAATGGACTCTGTTCCACTTGTGGCAATTACAGGTCAGGTGCCCTCTGCTGCAATCGGCACAGATGCCTTCCAGGAAGCAGATATTCGTGGCATCACAATGCCATTTACCAAGCACAACTTTCTTGTTACTAAGGCAGATGACATTCCTCGCGCTGTTGCAGAGGCATTCCATATTGCAACCTCAGGTCGTCCAGGTCCAGTTCTCGTAGACATCGCTAAGGATGCGCTACAAACTCAGACAACATTTAATTGGCCAACAAAGATTGAGCTGGCAGGCTACAACCCAAAGATTAAGCCTGATTCACAATCCATTTCAGATGCTGCAGCACTCATCGCACAATCTAAGAAGCCAGTCTTCTATGTTGGCGGGGGAGTTATCAAGGCAAATGCGTCGAAGGAACTACTTCAACTTGTTGAACTCCTCGGAGCACCTGTTGTCACAACTTTGATGGCACGAGGAGCATTCCCAGATTCACATCCACTCCATTTGGGTATGCCTGGAATGCACGGAAGCGTTGCTGCCGTAACCTCATTACAGAAAGCAGATTTGCTCATTACTTTGGGCGCTCGCTTTGATGATCGCGTCACAGGCAAGCTCTCCACCTTTGCAGTGAATGCAAAGATTATTCACGCAGATATTGATCCAGCGGAGATCAATAAGAATAAGTATGCAGATGTGCCTGTTATCGGCGACCTCCGTGAAACGATTTCTGCACTTATTCCTGCTCTTAAAGTTGCGCTTGGAAAAAACCAACCTGATTTAGCGCCTTGGAATGCCTCTATGCAGAAGTTGAAGCAGTCCTATCCAGTGGGCTACACACTTCCTGAAGATGGGACTCTCTCACCACAAGCGGTAATTGAACGCATTGGGCAGATTTCTGGCACAGACACCATCTTCACATCTGGCGTGGGGCAACATCAGATGTGGGCATCACAATTTATATCTTACGAGCACCCACGAACATGGTTGAACTCAGGAGGAGCAGGAACCATGGGTTATGGACTTCCTGCAGCAATGGGTGCAAAGGTTGGAGCACCTGATGCAACTGTCTGGGCTATAGATGGTGATGGTTGTTTCCAGATGACAAACCAAGAGCTAGTTACATGTGCTCTTAATAATATTCCTATCAAGGTTGCAATCATTAACAACGAATCTCTTGGAATGGTTCGCCAGTGGCAAACCCTCTTCTATGAAGGTCGCTACTCAAATACAAACCTTGATTCCAAGCGAGTTCCTAATTTCCCAATGCTTGCAGAAGCTATGGGATGTGTTGGACTTTCATGCGAACGACCTGAAGATCTTGATGCAACGATTGAAAAGGCAATGTCAATCAATGATCAACCAGTTGTTGTGGATTTCCGAGTTCACCGTGATGCAATGGTTTGGCCAATGGTTGCTGCTGGAACATCTAACGATGACATTATGATCGCCCGCGCAACAGCGCCTGACTGGGATTCACAGGAGCTCTAATGTCTATTCACACAATTGAAGTTCTCGTTGAGAATGAGCCAGGCGTATTGGCTCGAGTTTCAGGGCTCTTTGCACGCCGCGCATACAACATCGATACCCTCGTAGTTGGCCCAACAGAAAACCCAGAAGTTTCGAAGATGGTCATTCAGGTAAATCTTGAAGGCCACTCTCTCGAGCAAGTAATCGCTCAGTTAGACAAGCTCATCAGTGTTA
>CALEZA010000057.1 GCA_937927965.1 uncultured Candidatus Planktophila sp. | reverse complement strand
CGCTTTGGTAGTACGAGCGGAAAGGATACCTTAGGCTCATAAGGATGAAAAATCGCCTTTAAACCCCGACTAGAGAGGGCCACAAGCAATGGCTGACAGCAGTTTCGATGTAGTTTCCAAGATCGACCGTATGGAGCTCGATAACGCAATTAATCAGGCGATTCGTGAGATTGATACCCGCTTTGACTTTAAGAACACTGGCACCACTGTTGAACTATCTGGTGATGTGATCAAGATTGAAGCTGGCACAGAAGAGCGAGCAAAGGCAGCTCTAGAAGTAGTCAAAGAGAAGATGATTAAGCGTGGAGTCTCACTCAAGCACCTTGATGCTGGTGAACCACAACTTTCAGGCAAGGTATACAAAATTTCCTGCACTCTCAAGGAGGGCATCTCAACAGAGAATGCCAAGAAGATTGCAAAGTTCCTTCGTGATGAAGGACCAAAATCAATTAAGACACAGATTCAAGGCGATGAGCTCCGAGTCTCATCCAAGAGCCGTGATGATCTTCAAGATGCAATCGCTCAAATCAAGGAAGGTCCCTTCGACTTCGCCGTGCAATTTACTAACTATCGTTAAGAAGTAAATGGCAAATAGAAGCGAGAGATCGCTTGGGCTTATCTTTGGGCTAAGCGCCTATATCTTGTGGGGTCTCTTTCCTCTCTATTGGCCACTACTCAAACCTGCCAGTGCATATGAGATTGTCGCCCATCGCGCAGTATGGACACTTCTCTTCTGTCTCGTTGTCTTGGCATTTCATAAGAAGTTGCGTCACACAATCTCTCAGCTTCGTAATACTCGTACTCTTCTTGGACTTGCAGCAACTTCTGCGCTGATCTCGGTGAATTGGATTGTCTACATCTGGGCCACTAATACTGGACATGTGGTGGAGGCATCATTGGGTTACTACATCAACCCGCTTGTGATCATTGCATTTGGAGTCCTTCTTCTCAAAGAGAAGATGAGAATAGGTCAGTGGGTTGCAGTTGGTATTGCAACGACAGGTGTTGCAGTTCTTACAATCGATTACGGACGCTTGCCATGGATTGCTCTCGCACTGGCTTTGTCTTGGGGTAGCTATGGAGTGATTAAGAAAGTCCTTGGTTTAGGCGCACTTGAGGGGCTCACAATAGAGACGATGCTCTCACTGATTCCTTATGCCACCTTCTTAATCTTCTTGGAATCTCAAGGCACAGGTCAGTTCGGCCACAGTTGGGGACTTTCTCTACTTCTGCTGAGCGCAGGCGCAATTACTGCGATTCCACTCTTACTCTTTAATGGCTCAACTACTCGTCTTCCATACACAGTGATTGGACTTCTCCAATACATCACACCCACAATTCAATTCTCTATTGGTGTGTGGATCCGCCATGAGGCAATGCCAACTGCTCGCTGGATTGGGTTTATCTTTATCTGGCTCGCTCTTGTGACCCTTGCAATTGATCTCGTCAGATCAACGCGTGCGGTCGATAATAGCGTCGCATAGCGAGTAAAGCGCCGCTGTCACATCATTGATAGGTAGTGGGCCTAGCGCTGTGCGAGCATCTTGTGCATATTGAATTGTTTGAAGGCGAGAGAGCTCAAGAGCTGGATGTGCTCGCAGAGTCTTGATTACGCTTGCAACAGTCTCTTCATTCTTAATTGGTGCTTGAAGGAGAGCGATTAACTCTCTATCTTCTGGACGATTCATTGCAATCACATTGAGTGTGACAAGAGTCGGAACTCCCTCACGAAGATCTGTGCCTGGAGTCTTTCCAGATTCAAATGATTCACTCGCAATATCAATCACATCATCTACGAGTTGGAATGCAACACCAATTTTTTCACCAAAGACTGTCAAAGTCTCTTTGATCTCATCTGGTGCACCAGAGACCATTGCGCCAAATCGAGCAGATGCTGCAATTAGAGAACCTGTCTTATCGGCGACGACTCCAAGGTAATGGGAGAGGTGATCTTGTCCTTCAACAGGACCTTGAGTCTCCATAATCTGACCAATAACAAGTCGCTCAAAGGTGTGGGCTTGAAGGCGAACAGCCTCAGGGCCAATATCTGCCAAGAGAGCAGAGACCTTTGCAAAGAGATAATCGCCTGTAAGGATCGCAACAGTGTTGCCCCATCGGCTATTTGCACTCTCCACACCTCTACGAAGAGGTGCCTCATCCATCACATCGTCGTGATAGAGAGTTGCCACATGTGTTAGCTCGCAGACTGCAGCAGATTCAATGATGCCCGCTCTGTTCTTGTCGCCGTAATGCGATGCGAGAAGTGTGAGCAGAGGGCGAAGGCGCTTGCCGCCTGCTGCAACAAGGTGGCGAGAGGTCTCCTCCACCAATGGGTATTTGCCTTGAATATGGCTATGGAGTAGCGCTTCAACCTGCGCCATACCAGCGGTGACCTCAGCCTCTAGGGCTGGAGCCATTCCTGGTATACCGAAAGATGCCATTAGCGAAGAAGTGTCGCAGTATCTTCGATGAACTTCACCAAAGGCGCTGGGAAGATTCCAAGAATCAAAGTAAGTGCAGCTGAAACTGTGATTGTAATTGTTGTGAGAGCAGATGGAATCACAACGCTTGTGCCATCTTCGACTGGATCTTTAAAGAACATCAAGACAATCACACGGATATAGAAGAAGGCAGCGATGGCAGATGCAAGAACACCTGAGATCAAGATCGCCAAGCTTCCTGATTCATAAGCTGCTGAGAAGATAGAGAACTTTCCAATAAATCCACTGGTAAGAGGAATTCCTGCAAACGCCAGAAGGAAGAAGGCGAAGGTGGATGCAACAATTGGTGAGCGCTTCCCAAGACCACTCCAACGGTTTAAGTCAGTGACTTCACCTGATGAGTCGCGAATCAGAGTCACGATTGCAAATCCACCCACAGTCGCAATGCCATAAGCGAAGAGATAGAAGATTGTTGCGTCTAGACCTGACTTGCTGAGAGCGATAACACCTGAGAGCAAGAAACCTGCGTGAGCGATAGAAGAATAAGCGAGCATGCGCTTAACATCCTTCTGGGCAATCGCCACGAGTGAACCAAAGAACATCGTCACAATTGCGATAATGACCAGTGCTGGCTTCCACTCCCACTCCGCATTTGCAAGTGAGACATAGAAGATGCGAAGAATTGCACCAAAAGCTGCAACCTTTGTTGCTGCTGCCATAAATGCTGTGATTGCAGTAGGGGAACCTTGATAGACATCGGGTGACCATGCGTGGAATGGGAATGCGCCGACCTTAAAGAGAAGGCCCACTGAGACAAATGCGACTCCAAGGAGAAGGAAGACATCATTGCCCGCTCCCCCTGTGACAGCTGCCTGAATTCCTGCAAATGTGATCGATGATGAATATCCATAAAGGAAAGCTGCGCCAAAGAGGAAGAATGCTGAAGAGAAAGCTCCCAAGAGGAAGTACTTAAGTGCAGCTTCCTGAGATGCAAGTCGACGATAGCGTGAAAGACCTGCCATCAAATAGAGCGGAAGTGAGAGAACTTCAAGGGCCACAAATAATGTGATGAGGTCTGTGGCAACTGGGAAGAGAAGCATTCCCGCTACTGCAAAGAGAGTCAGTGGGAATACTTCAGTTGTTCGGGTCTGTGCTTGAACCGCTTGGCGCTCTTCAATAGATCCTGGAACAGCTGCAGCTGCTGCTGTGAAGTTATCTTGATCTGCAATAAGAAAGATTGAAAGGAGGGCAATAACAAGTACTGAGGCCTGAAGAAGTACTCCAGCGCCATCAAAAGTCACTGATCCCATCGCAGCCGATACTGAACCTTCATTGCGAACACGCATCAACTGAACGAATGATGCGACGATAGATAAGACCGAGATGAAGAGCTGAGCAGACAAACGCGCTGAGCTCTTAACGAATGCTTCAACAAGGACGCCAGCGAGAGCACCAGCAAGAACAATCAGCATTGGCGCAAGGAGCGCATACTCAAGTACGGGAGCTGTAAATGTCATTTACTTACCTGCATTCTCTGTTGGAGCTGGATCTGTAAAGCCAGCAGACTCAATCACATGAGCAGAGGCTGGATTAATAATGTTCAGAAGTGGCGATGGATAAAAGCCGAAGGCGACAATCACTGCAACTACTGGTGCGATAGCAATCTTCTCGCGCAGATTAAGGTCAGGCAGGTTCTCATTCCCTGGAGCAGTAGGACCATGAAGGGCCTTCTGCACAGGAATCAAGATGTATAGGGCTGCTAGAACAATTCCGAAGGTCGCAATCACTGCCGCTACTGGATAGCGGGTGTAGGTGCCGACAAGAACGAGGAATTCACTGACGAAGCTAGAAAGTCCAGGAAGAGCGAGTGAGGACATTCCAGCAATAAAGAACATCCATGCCATCACAGGAGTTACTCGCTGAAGGCCTCCGAAATCAGCAATCGTGGATGAACCACGGCGTGCAATCATCCAGCCGCCCACGATAAAGAGGGCAGCTGTTGAGAACCCGTGATTAAACATATAGAGAGTTGCACCTGACTGTCCTTGGGAAGTCATTGCAAAAATTCCCATTGTGATAAAGCCGAAGTGCGAAATCGAAGTGTATGCAATCAAGCGCTTGAGATCACGGGCACCAATTGCAAGGAATGCTCCGTAGATAATCGAAATCACTGAGAGAACGATTATGACGGGAGTAAATGTCTTACTTGCATCAGGAAAGAGTGTGATACAAAAACGGATCATTCCGAATGTTCCGACCTTATCGAGCACACCCAAAAGAAGAACTGATGTGCCTGGTGTTGCTGAGTGAGCGGCATCTGGAAGCCAAGTGTGAAGTGGCCAGAGAGGAGCCTTGATAGCAAAGGCGATGAAGAAGCCAAGGAACAAAAGGTTCTGAGTTGTTGGGCTCATATAGTTATGAAGCTCTGCAAGCTCAGTCAGATCAAAGCTATGGCGCCCAGCGTTGCCTGAGACAACATAGATTCCGATAATGGAGGCGAGCATCAACAGGCCGCCCACAAGGCTATAAATCAAGAACTTCACAGCCGCTGCAGCTCGATTACCTGAGCCATATCCGCCAATGAGGAAATAGACGGGGATCAACATTGCTTCGAAGATCACATAGAACAAGAAGACATCTGTTGATGCGAAAACTCCAATCATCATGGTTTCTAGAACAAGAATGAGAAGGTAGAAAGTCTT
>CALEZA010000056.1 GCA_937927965.1 uncultured Candidatus Planktophila sp. | reverse complement strand
TAATTATGATCGACGAAGCTCTCGAACATCTCGTTAAGGGAATCGTAGATAACCCTGAGGATGTCAATGTCAAGGAAAAGAATGGTCGTCGTGGGGCAACTCTCGAAGTCCGAGTCAATCCTGAAGATATCGGTAAGGTCATCGGTCGTAACGGTCGCACAGCAAAAGCACTTCGCACAGTTGTAAGCGCGCTAGCTGGTCGCAGCGTTCGCGTTGATCTCATCGACACTGACGAACTTCGCTAATTCACTCAAGGATTTTCATCTCATGCGCCTTAATGTAGGTCGTATTGGGAAGGCCCATGGAATTCTCGGTGAGGCCACAATCGAAGTGCGAACCGATGAAGCAGAAGATCGCTTCGCACTCGGAGCACAATTAGAGACAGATAGCCACGGTGTTCTCACCGTGGCTTCTGCTCGTGTGCATAATGGAATTCTCCTTCTCGGATTTGAGGGAATCACAAACCGCAATCAGATTGAGGCTCTTCGCAATGAGCTCCTCTATGCAGATGTAGATATCGATGCGCCTGGCTATGATGAAGATGATTACCATGTCTTGCAGCTCATTGGGTGCAAAGCATTTCTTGAGGACAATTCCGAATTCGGAGTTGTGGCAGATGTCCTCAATCTGCCTGGGCAAGATGTACTGGCAATTACCACTCCTCAAGGAGAAGTAATGATTCCTTTTGTGAGGCAACTAGTGCCTGTAGTGGATATCGCTCAGAAGCGAATGACAGTGATTCCTCCAGTGATTTCAGGTTCACTATGAAGATTGATGTTATTTCCATCTTCCCTGAATACCTTTCCCCACTCAATCTTTCCCTCTTAGGTAAGGCACAAAGTGCAGGATTAGTTGAGATTCATCTACATAACCTCCGTGATAACGCGGTGGGCGTTCACGGTTCTGTTGACGACACTCCATATGGTGGCGGAGCAGGAATGGTGATGTCGCCTGAGGTGTGGGCTAAAGCTCTCGATCCATTGATGCAAGAGAACACAGATCTCATCATTTTGACCCCAGCTGGTCGACAATTTAATCAGCCAGTAGCTCAAGAATTTTCAGCCAAAAGCCATTTGATCTTTGCATGTGGGCGATATGAAGGAATTGATGATCGAATTCGTCAGTATTACTCACAACCAGAATTTTCCACGCGCAATATTCGAGTTCACGAATATTCAATTGGAGATTATGT
>CALEZA010000055.1 GCA_937927965.1 uncultured Candidatus Planktophila sp. | reverse complement strand
CTGGAAGGATTTTAAGTCCTCTGTCTCTGCCATTGGACTACGGGGGCCAATAGGTGGTGCAGTCTACTAGGAGGTCTGGCGTGCAATTAACTTGAGTTCAATCTCTTCATTCTCGAACTCTTCACCTGAGAGACTTTGCATAAGTTTTTCGGCAACCTTTTGACCCAAAATCCGCGGTGACTGAGCAATAGTGCTGAGTGAAGGCGAATGAGATTCAGCTATGGCCGATCCGTCATATCCAATAACTTTGACATCTCCAGGAACTTTGATTCCAGCAAATTTAAGCTCCTCAACGACTGCAACGGCACTTAAATCATTTCCTGCAAAAACTCCATCGAAGCTCAGTTTCGATTTGATGACTTTTTTCATTACTTTATGTGCTGTGAGAGCCGTGTAATCTCCCTCAATAACTAACTTAGGATCATATTTAATTCCTGCCTCAGAGAGAGCGTCCTTATATCCATCGACACGCTCTCGAGCAGAAAGGACATCCAAACTTCCTGTCAGATGAAGAATTTTCTTACATCCTCTTTTGATGAGATGTTCTGTTGCTAACTTTCCGCCTTTAAAGTTATCAACGCCAACAAATGAGAAGCGAGTCGAGCGTCCTTGATTTCCTCCAAAAACAACTGACATATCGTCAGGTATTTTTTGATCCAAAATACGAATATCTCGATGCCAACCAAAGATTGCAACACCATCTACTCGTGCCTCTACGAGGAGATCAATTAACTCCTGATCAGATTCTTCCTTGGAGTGGAAGAAGAGCATTGGGTTGCGTTTATTTTGTTGGCAGACTGACATAAATCCCTCGACTACTGAACGCCAGAATGGGTTGATAAAGAATTCCTCACTTGACTCTTCCAAAACCAAAGCAATTAGGTTGCCTCTTCCGCCAGCGAGCTTTCGAGCAAGAATGTTGGGATGGTAATTAAGTTTTCGGAGATGCTTTTGAACTAGTTCTCTTGTCTCTGGAGATACATTGTCGTTGCCATTAACCACACGAGAGACAGTCGCACGACTGACTCCTGCTGCGCTTGCTACCAAATCAAGGGTAGAGGGTCGGTTCTTGGTCACGGGGGAATTATGTCCTACGCCTGTCTCTCTGGGAAGTTTTGCTGAACTCAGGAATTGAGAAGGATGTGATCTCGGAAGACATAAGCGCTCTTTTTGAGTGTGCGCTTCTGTGATTCAAAATCAACATGCACAAGACCAAATCGCTTGTCATACCCTTCAGCCCACTCAAAGTTATCGAGTAGAGACCACGCAAAGTAGCCAGAAAGTGGCACGCCTGCATGGATTGCAGCCTCGATGGATTGGAGGTGGCTCTTGAGATACTCCACTCTTCGCTCGTCGTTGACCTCACCAGAGGAATCTGGTTCATCATTAAAGGCTGCGCCATTTTCAGTGATGCATAAGCTAGGAAATTCTGGCCAATCCTTATGTACTCTCACGAGTAAATCGGTGAGCCCGTGAGGGGTGATAGGCCACCCGAAGTCGGTAAAGCTGATATCTGATGGTGCAGCTTGGTTGACCGCAATATCAAATGGCCAAGGACTGTTCTGGCTAATGTAATCATCCTCGGGTTTTGCATTCCCAATAAAAGCATCGTTGTAATAGTTTATTCCTAAGAAATCAGGTTTTGCGATGAGTAGTTCTGAATCACCAGGTTTGATAAGTCCATCAATCTTGTCGCCATAGTACTCAATGAGTTCTTGAGGATACTTACCTGTCAGGAGAGCCTCGATCCACCATCTATTCAAATGTGCGTCCATAAGACGCATTACTTTTAGTGTGTCTTCATTTGCATCGGCTGGCACGCGAACATTATTCATATTTACAGTGATGCCGACCTTGGAGTTTGGCACTAAATTCTTGATGACACGAGTCGATGCAGCGTGTGCGAGAGCAGTGTGATGCGCTGCTGCAACGGCATCGTTGAAATTGCGAATTCCAGGCGCGTGAATGCCACTCATGTATCCCAACCATGAGACACACCATGGCTCATTGATGGTAATCCAATCCTTCACGCGATCACCAAATGCTGTTGCAATGTGATGGGTGTAATTTTCAAAATCGTCAACGATGGAGCGATTAGCCCATCCGCCATTGTCCTGGAGGACCTGAGGGAGATCCCAGTGGTATGCGGTGATGAGCGGTTCGATACCATTATTGAGCAACTCATCAATCAATCTGTTATAAAAATCAAAACCTTGCGGCTCAATTTTGCCATTTCCATTTGGGAGCAAACGAGGCCACGCGAGCGAGAAGCGATAGCCCTCGATTCCGAGCTCTTTCATGATGGCTACATCTTCTTTGAAGCGGTGATAATGATCTGCGGCAATGTCTCCGGTATCTCCATTGAGCACCTTTCCCGGGGTCTTCGCAAACCGATCCCAGATACTCTCGCTGCGACCATCCTTGTTGGTTGCACCTTCAATTTGGTAGCTTGAAGTTGCAGTTCCCCAGAGGAAGTTCTTTGGGTATTTACTCATCCTTTTACCGCCCCATCCATGACACCGCTTACTAAGCGCTTACCAACAAATACAAAGAGAATTAATAGGGGCAGGGTTGCCATAAATGCACCACACATAATCAGGGCGTAATCCTGGGTATATGAGCCATTGAGCTGTCGAATAGCAATTTGAACCGTAAAACGATTGGGGCTATTGAGAACCAAAGAAGGAAAGAGATAATCATTCCATGTGTAAAGGAAGGAGAAGAGCCCGAGAACAAATGCACTTGGCTTTATTACTGGATAGACGATGCTCCTAAAGATCCTAAATACGGCTGCACCGTCAAGCTTAGCCGCCTCTAAAATTTCGTTTGGAACCTGCGTATCAATAGTCTGGCGCATCCAGAAAACACCAAAGGCTGTCACTAGAGCAGGGACTACCAAGGACTTAAAGTCATCGACCCAGTTGAGGTAGTTCGCCATTATCAGGTAGAGAACAACCACACCGAGTTGGCTTGGCAACATCATCGTGGAAATAATGAAAACCATAAATGACTTCTTGCCTTTGAACTTCATCTTCGCTAAAGCAAACCCAGCGAGTGCGCTGAAAAAAACTTGTGAAACGGCAATTACTACACCGATTGCAATCGTATTAAAAAGCGCCCAATTGAAGGGAACTGCCTCATAGAGAGCTCTGAGTTGGACTAAGAAACGAGATCCAGGTACGACTGAAGGCGGTATCTTTGCAATCTCTTCATTTGAATTTGATGCGACGACAAATAACCAGTAAAGAGGGAAGATAGAAATGAATGTAAATATGCCAAGAAAGAGATAGGTGAATGGGGATACTTTTCGTCGCCTGTTGACTTTCACAGCAGTCAGAGTTGTCATGACTTCACGCCCTCCTCTCCCGCAATTTTCCGTGAACCCAGATAGTTGAGGAATGAGATGATCACAACAATTATTGTTATCGCAATTCCGATTGCTGCTGCATAGCCAAATCTGCCATTAATAAATGCTTGCTCAAAGAGATAGAGAGTTAAGGTAGAAAATTGGCGACTATCTCCACCGGTTGCACCGCCATAGATGAGGGGCTCAAGGAATGTCTGAAGACCTCCGATGGTGCCCACAACAAGCATGAATGTGAGGGTGTTTCTCAATTGAGGAATAGTCACATAAATAAAAGTTTGCCAACGAGATGCACCATCAATTTCGGCAGACTCATATAGCTCTTTGGGAATCGCAAGAATCGCCGCCAAATAGATTAGTGCGTTATAGCCCACCCATCTCCAGTTAATCATGGTGGCAATTGCAACTTGGCTCGGAATAGTGCCACCCACCCAGTCGACTTGAGGCAATCCTAAATATTGCATTGCAACATTGATCATGCCGAATTCACGACCAAAGAGTTGGCTAAAGACGATACCAACAGCAAGGACCGATGTAATCCAAGGAATCAAAAGCATTGTCCGCCAGAACATTGCAAACTTTAGATGTGGGTTTGCAAGAACAACCGCAAGCAGAAGAGCAACAATTGTCTGTGGTACAAATGAGATAAAAAAGATGCTGAAAGTATTGCGGACAGCAATCCAAAAATATGGATCTTTAATTAACTCGCTAAAGTTTTGAAATCCAACATAGTAATTTGCCTCACTCAATAGCTCCCAGTGATAAAAAGCGAGATAAACGGTGAAGAGAATTGGAAGTAAACCAAAGAGAAGAAAAATCGTAAAAAATGGAGTGATATATAGAAATCCCCACTTGTCATGGGCATGGATACCAGCAGCCTTACGACTTGGCATCATCTTTGCCTTTTGAAGTAGCGACATTAAGAATTCATCTCCAATAGTTTACAGATTGATTTAACTTCAATTAACCGACGGCACGCTTGATATCTGAGAGGGCCTGTCCCCACGCAGCAGATGAAGACTGCTTGCCTAACATTACGCGGGAGAGAGCTTGTCCAAATGTGTTATCGATGGTGCGATCTTTATTTCCCAGGGCGATTGGCTTAAGTGTGGTTGCACTCTGGGAGTAGATAGCACCGATAGGAGCGTTATTAAAGAATGGATCCTTGTAGCCAACTACCTTTGCATTCTCGTATGCAGATACAGTCGTTGGGAATGCTCCATTCTTTGGATCAAGGAAGAGTTTCGTCTGCTGCTCTGGAGCGAGATACCAGCGAATAAAGTCCCACGCTTCTTTTGCATGCACCGCTTTCTTAGGAATTGTAAGTGCGCTTCCGCCCATATTGCCGCCCTTGCCAGGCACAGCTGCAACATCCCACATTCCCTTAGTCTTTGGGGCATATTGCTTTATGTATGTGAGCATCCATGCAGGTGCAAGAATTGTTGCAAAAGTTCCCTTATTCATTCCAACGCCCCAATCTGGAGAGTATTGAGGAATAAGAGATCCTATTTTTGCATTTGAAGCATTAGCCGTTGTCGTAAATGCTCGCTGAACAGTAGGGTTAGTGCTGTAAATCAAGCGACCATCTGCCGAAACATATTTCTCGGTTCCCTGATTGAGTACTGCACCAAAGATGGCACCTGTTGTATCGATAAAATTTGATTTTGTCTTTGCTTTGTACTGCTTGCCGACTTCAATAAACTTATCCCAAGTTGGCCAAAGGGCGGCAACCTTCTCGCGATCTGTTGGCAATCCTGCTTTTTTGAAGAGATCAACTCGATAGGCAACTGCAAGTCCGCCCACATCTGTGGGAACTCCTAGTTGTGCTCCGTCAGGAGCCTTCATCTGATCCCAACGCCATGGCAGATAGTCATCCTTGATTGTTGTAGCGCTAGGTGAGAGGGAATTGAGGTCTGTGAGGTACTTTGAGTAGTTTCTAAATTCACCCATATACGAAAGCTCTACCGCAGCCACATCAGGTTGAACATTGGAGTAGAGGGCATTCTTCAGACCACTGTGGTGCTGATCGAGATCACCCTTCTTGATCACAATTTCAATCTCTGGATGAAGCTTTAAGTACTCTGCCTGAAGGCTTGTATCGATGACATTACCGAAAGACCAGATAGTCAATTTGGTGGTGGCCGCATGAGCTGGGGCTGTCATCAGAGTTGTCGCTGCCAGCGATAGAGCTCCAGCTACGGCGACAATAGCTTTACGATTTCGAGTGACTTTTTTCATCAAATGCCCCTAGTCTTACGATCACGGCTTAAGTAGTAATGATTACGCTCTATAACCTTATATCCGAGAGACTCGCAGAAAAATAGCTGTGCGACTACTTGACTTCGAGTCCCTCGGCTCCATAAGATGAAAACATGAGAGCGCTTTCATTTCCTAGTGAAAGCCCTTTCATAGAAAAGAGCAAGTTGAAATTGAACTCTTTACCAAATCGTTATAAAGGCATTCGAGAGCTTCGCCTCCCACGCCTGCGTCTGATAGCAGGCTGCTCACTTATTCTTACCTCAATCTTGATGCAAGGAGCACCCATGTCTGAGACCGCTAACGCTGCCGCGCCTGTAAAGAAGTTGTTATGGAGCGAAGAGTTCAAAGGCAAGGCTGGCGCTAGCATTGATCTCAAAACCTGGAAATTTGATTTAGGCGACGGCTCTGACAACGGAATCCCAGGTTGGGGAAATAGTGAGCGTGAGTACTACATCACTGAAGCAGCGAAGCTAGATGGAAGCAAAAATGGTGGGTTGACGATCACAGCGCAACGGCCAAACACCGACACCCCTCCTATCTGCTACTACGGAGAATGCGAGTGGACTAGTGCTCGAATCAATACTTTAGGAAAAGTTACTTTTAAATATGGATACATAGAAGCTCGTATCAAGATGCCATCTGGTGGTGGAACTTGGCCGGCATTCTGGGCTCTTGGCTCAAATATCACCAAGGGCTCTCCTTGGCCTGAATGCGGTGAGATTGACATTATCGAAGCTGTTGGAAATAACCCTCTGGGTGTAACAGGCACACTTCACGGTCCAGGATATTCAGGTGGTGAAGGAATCACAGAGACTACCTATCTTAAGAAAGCTCTCTCTGCTGACTACCATCTCTATGCGGTTAATTGGACATCAGCAAAAATCGAATTCCTTGTTGATGGAAAGGTCTATCACACCGTTACGAAGAAGGATGTCGCACCGAGCAAGTGGCCATTTGATCAAGATTTCTTCCTCATTCTTAATCTCGCAATGGGCGGCAATTTAGGCCAAGACATTGATCCAGAGCTCACCAAGGCAACTTTGCATGTTGATTTTATAAAGTATTACTCAGTCAATGGCGTTGGTAAGGTAACTAAGCTCTCAGGCGGAAAGGCATAGCTATGCGCCCCAAAGTAGGCATTAGACAAGGCTTTTCTATCGCTCTCGCATCAATTCTTGTGACATCAGCCGTTGCCACACTGCCGCAAACTGCACACGGTGAGTCACTTCCCTATATCGATGACCTCACATGGAGCACGCTTCACATCGTTCCAGGAGAAGGAATCTTCGAACAAGATCGTCGCCTCTTTGATGATAAATCCAATAAACTCACAGATCTTGCAGATCAGCATCCCAATGTCTGGGTTCGCACAGATGTCAAAAATGTCACCGTGCAATATGACGGTGGACCAGGTCAGGCTAATCGTCAGATTCAGTGGATAGTTGACGACTCTGGAATCAACGGGACTGTCACAGACAATATTGCCAGCACTAATAACATCGCCATTACGGATGGAAACGGTAAGGCGAGAATCACATTCCAGGTCAGCAATACAGAAGCTGATAGCTACCTCCGTGTAGGAATTGCAGATTGTGACTTCTTGGGCACGCCTACATCGTGTCCACGCAAGAATGAAGGTCCATATGCAGATCAAGGTGGACCGCTAAATATCCAATGGCAGATGGCTGGCTACTATCCTCAAGTTCATATGAATAACGCACATGAGCTCCGTGATGTAACTTGGGATTGGTCACTTTTTAAGCGTGAATGGTTCTACGCTTATGAATATGCTCTCGTATACACAAAGTCATATCAGGTAGGAGCAAAACTCACTCTTCCTTACAAGGTGACAGATATCTGGGGCACCCCAATCCCAAATATGCCTGTCGACTTCATCGTTGATGCTTCAAACTCTGGAAGTAAGGTCAAGAGTAAGTGGAGTAAATTCAATGGCCATAAATACACAGATTCCAACGGCATCGTGGTCTTTACTGTCTCCAATCTCAACACAGCTAAAGAGGCCTGCCTCAATATTGATCCAACAACGAAGAAGAAGTGTTACTTCGCAATCAACCTCTATGCCACAACAAATGTCGTCCCTGAATCACACGACCTCTTCTGGCCTCAATTTGCAGATACTCTCAAGATGGCTCCAACCTCAGTCACCTATAAAGTACAGAGTCGAGGCGCAAACTTGGCTGCGGCCAAATCCAACGATGTGAGCGTAGGTGGAGCAGTTAATCCTCCAATCCCCAATAGCGCGACAGGCGTAGTACCAGCCAGCACCATCTCATCGACTCTCTTTTATCCTTATCTATTCAATATCAACAAGGACCCTTTGATGAAGGTGCAGCTCTATGCGCCAGATGTGACTATCACCGCCTCAGAGGGTGGTTATGTTGCCCGCGTCTGTCCTGATGGAGCTAATAGAAAAGATTGCGATCTCGCGGGATTGCAATATGCCTCCGAGATCAAATCCACTTCCCAGATGAAGAAGACTCTCACAAGCACCTACACATATAACCCGATTCTAAAAATTCCGATGTCTTTCATCTTCACATCAGATAAAGCTGGAAGCATAACTTTCACAGTGAGCACAGGTGGACAGAAGTACGAGATTAAGCAGAACTTCTCTTAGAAAATTCTGTTTGCTTCTTGTGAATTCTCACAAAGACTCTCTTTGCCATGCGAGAAAAGTGAATCGTCACGCTCAAAACAAACTAAAAGATTATTTTGGTTTCGTGCTTGCCATATATTGAAAATAGGGATTGCCTGACTTACACTTTTACCAAGCGTGTGTGCGCACGTTGTCTTGAAAAATAAGATGATTGCGCCGCGCTCTTTTCTTTTTCCGTGAAGAGATCGATGACATCACTTGTTTCTCTTTCAACTAATACGCGGAAGGAAAGAAATGAAATTTAGAATGCAACACCGTTTTTCGGCGTTATCAACTTTAGCTTCGTTAATTCTATTAACTACTGGGTTAACGACTATTTCACCATTTGCTAATGCAGCTGCACCGAATTATGAAATCAGACTTATTGATATTCATGACAACGACGGATCGAGTGTGATTAACTACAGCCCATACACGATTACTGGAACTTCGACCGGTCTACGTTACATCTACACTAAAGGTAATGGATCCAACGAATTCCATGGCTACATGACAGCCGGGCACACTTTTACTGTGAAATACAGAATTTTGAATGGAGCATCTGGAGTCGCTAATCAAGTCGTTTATCTAAGAGTTAATCCGAAAGACAGCGCCTGGTACCAAGGTGACGGCGGCGCAACACTTTCAGGAGTCACATCAGTACCTGATTTTGAACATAACTCTGGCTGCGGTTTTGGCGGCGGTGACTGTGCCGCACTTAAAGCAACTTCTGATGCGAATGGTTATGTGACTTGGACTCTTACAAGTACAAATATCGACTCTAATGCTGAAAATCGTCCTACTGCTTTGAATGGCACTCCTGCAAAGAAGCAACCAGAAAACTATTTTGTTTCAGCAGTTCTTTGGCCAACATTTACGGCGACAACATCTGGTCTAAGCGATACTTCTGGAACTGCGGATCTATCAGCTGATGCAAGTACCATAGTTGCAGATGTTGTCAATTTTCATGCAATCAAACAATATGTCCCTCAGGTTATTGCCGGATCTACCAACGCAACTTCGACTTTCGAATCGGGTGATACAAGTTACTCTCTGACTCCATTTGGTGGACCAAATTTATCAACTCCACCAATTGCGGTGGAAACGACAACTGCATCCTATGCCGGAAGTCGCTCCTTGTCTTTCGTCAAGATTGCTGGTTCTCAAACATGGGCAGGAGTTACAGTCATTACTCAACCTTGCTCTAAGAAATTCTCTACAACTTACTCAATGAAGGTCTACGCGCCAGACACAAGTTCAGTCCTTTTGAAAATTGAGGATGCGGCGGGGACGGCTGTAGAAGCATCGGCAACACCTTCTTCTGGTGGAAGTTGGCAAACACTAAACTGGGATTTCGGAACGAACGGTTCTTATTCTGCCTCAGTTAACTACACAAAGCTCTCCATATTTCCCGCTTTTGGAGCAGTAGGCACTGGTCAAACTTACTACATTGATGATCTTGTCTACTCAACAACCGAAGGAACCAACGACTGTCCTAAACCTTATGTTCCTCCTAAAGCTTTGGGGCTTGTTTCAACTGGAAATATCACTGTGACAAGTGACGCAGTTACATGCTCTATAGGTACATACAAGACAGATCCTACAGATGCAATTTTCTACCTGTTTATAAATGGCCAGCCTGTATCTGGAAAGTCTACTTCTCCAAAGGCTTCCTGGATGTCGGAATGGAACTTCGTACCAATTACATATAGCACTGCCACCCTCAAGGATGGTGCTAGTTGGAAAATACAAACGGTATGGAATTCTGGTCACTCTTCAACTGCACAATGCTTAGTTAAAGCATATGCCGACAGAGGGCTGGAGTCTTCCAAAACTTCCATCGCCAGAATCGATAAGGTGGGAAGATTAGTCCGCACGAGCGCAGTTACTGATATCACTATGCGCCTGGTCGAGCCAGCGATGACAAAGACCAGTGGAGTTCCAACAAACTATGTGGACTTTAGCTACGACCCTATTCAGAACAACTGGGCTAAGTACTATGGTCCAAATCTAGGAGTCTTCTACAAGTACTTCGAGGTTGGTTCCACATTTAAGGTGACATATAAGGTGACAAACTCAAAGACAGGTAAGGCCCTTGCAAACCGTCCTGTCTGGCTAATTGTTAACAAGAACTACGGTGGGGTTCAGGCTGCTTCATTTACATACACATGGAATGAGGAAGTCTCGGAAGCTCTCGGACATTCAACAGATCTTGGCGAGACCCAGATCCCTGGATGGACTGATGCTGATGGAATGGTCACCTTCACACTCACAAATACAAATAGTGCAACTCAGGCAGAGCCAAAGCCAGCGAAGCTGTATGAAGTACAGCCAACCTCGGTTACTCCGCTCTTTAGCACTATCACACTAACTGCACGCCTCGGCTCCGATGAAACTCACGAGACCAAGGACATCATCTGGGGTCACTTCACACAGAAGTAGTCTCAGTTGATTAGCGTGAAATAAGTGAGAGCGTAGGACTGCACCTCGGTCTGTTGGCCGAGGTGCAGTCCACACTAAAATTAATAATCAATTAGGAATTAGGCAGGGGAAGAGAAATGAAAAAGATAATTGCACCAGCGTTGATTGCATCTCTGGCGCTGCTCAATATCGTATCTATTGGATCAGCTAACGCTGCGGTGAGCCAAACAGCGGCTGTGACAATGCGCTTAGTCTCACCAGCAATTTCATCCCCTGGAGGCGTCCCTGCTAATTATGTGGACTTTAGCCAAGATGCAATTCAAAATAACTGGGCAAAGTACTACGGCCCTAATCTCAAGGTGTACTACCGATATTTTGAGGTTGCCAGCACTCTTACACTGAAGTGGCGCGTTACAGATACTAACTCTGGATCGCCGCTAGCCCAGCAACCAGTATGGCTGATTGTGAACAAGAATTACGGTGGCAAGCAGCTTGCTACTTTCACCTATAAGGTAAATGGTGACCTACGAACCATCGCTGCTCTTACCAACGATGTGGGAGAGACTCAAATTCCGGGCGAAACAGATGCGGATGGATTTGTAACCTTTGAGATTGTCAACACAAATACTGTGGATCAAGCAGAACCAATACCACCTGCTCTCAATAAAGAGCAGCCGATAGGAACGCCTGCTCTTCTCTCCCAAATAACTCTGACGACTCATCAATACGGTGGTTCAACAGGAGGCGGAGACAATGGAGTGATGGATGAGGAGCTTGAGAGCAAAGATCTCATCTGGGCACACTTTGTGAAATCAACAGCGGGCATCGGTTCAGTAACTGGACCATCTACTAGCGATTCCAAGGAAGTGACGATGCGACTTCTTGAGCCTGTGATGAAGAAGGATTCCAATGGTGATCCCGTGAACTACGCAGACTTCTCCTTTGATGCCAAAGCAAACGGATGGGACAAGTACTACGGCCCAGGAATTGGCGTTTTCTACCGATACTTTGAGGTTGGGTCTTCCTTCACAACTAAATGGAAGCTAACTGATAGTAAGACCAAGGCTCCGCTTGCAAATCAAGATATTTGGCTGGTGGTCAACAAGAATTACGGGGGCAGTCAGTTAGGTTCCTTTGTTATCACTTATAACGCAGTAGAGACTGAGGCAAAGGCAAGCAAGACCGATACTGGTGAAACTCAGGTTCAGGGCAAGACTGACAGCAATGGCGAAGTCTCCTTCACCTTTAAGAATACAAATTCTCCCACCGAGGCAGAGTCGGCTCCCCCTGCACTCAATCTGGCACAACCAGAAGGTGCGCGACTTCTCTTTTCCAGCATTACAGTCACTACTCGAATCCCAGAGGTCAAAGAATCGAAGGACTTTATTTGGGCACACATAACTCAGCCCATCAAGGCCGTGGCTCCTATCAATAAAGTGGCACCAAAAATAACTGGAAGCGCAAAGGTTGGTCAGACACTCAAACTCAATGAGGGATCTTGGTCAGATACTTCTAAGCTTTTGATTCAATGGTTTGCTTGCAAGAGTAAGGTCGCTGCCAGTAGCGCAGTCCCGTCAGGGTGCAAGGCAATCGTTGGTGCTACCGGCAAAGCGCTTAAGCTTCCTGCCAATACAAAGAATTCATTTGTCATTGCACAAGTGAAATCAGTCAACGCTGCAGGATCTGCTGAGAAGACAAGCGCTTCCACAGCGAAGATTGGATGAAGCGTAATCGCCTACTCCATGGCATTACAGCTATAGCGCTGCTCGCATCCTCCATGAGCAGCGCTATAGCTGTTACAAAGATTGTTCCAGGAGCTAAGTGCAACAAAGCAGGATTGACAGCCTCCTACCAAGGAAAGAAGTACACCTGTATCCGAAGTGGAAAACTTCTTAGGTGGAACAAAGGTGTGCTCATATCCTCCCCTAAAGCAAGTGCATCTCCCTCTGCGAAAGTCACACCTTCTCCAAAACCAACTGCCACACCAAAAACAAGTCCTACGGCATCTACCTCCCCAGCACCGTCTCCTAGCACCTCTGTTGAGCAATCCACACCCTCTCCCACCGCACAACCAAGTAGCTCACATGCGCCTGTTCCTGCGCCTGTTCCTGCGCCTGTTCCTGCACCAGTGCCCACCCTTACTGCAACTCCTACGCCAACGCCAACACCTACTGTTGCTACGACTGTAAGTATGAGGATTCAAGCACCATTGATTGAACGCAATTCAGATGGCTCCCCAAAGAACTTCTATGACTACTCCTCTAACTCAAGAGCCTCTGATTGGGCCATCTACTACGGATCACAGCTCAACACTTTTCTCAAACATCTTCCCGCAGGACAGAGCTTTACAATTTCGTGGAGAGTCACCGATGCATCCAATGGTGCTGCTCTCCCTAATGAGCGAGTGTGGCTCCTCGTAAACGGAAACAGTGCAGGAAAACAATTAGCAACTTTTTCCTATGTTTTAAATACTCAGGCAATCATAATTCCTGCAAATAACAACTCGCCAACGGGTGAGACTCAGATCGAAGGCGTCACTGATTCTCAAGGATTAGTATCATTTACCTTAACAAATTTAAATACTTCAGCAAATTCTGACCCATGCTGCACCAATACATTACCAGATCCCAACACGCTAAATGCCTTCTCTAATATTTCTCTCACCACAAAACGCCCTTATACTCGCGAGAATCGAGATTTCTTATGGGCCGACTTTGTGACTGGAACCATCACTTCTCCTCCCAGCTATAGCCTGTTATGGAGTGATGAATTTACTGGGGCAGGTGGGGCATCCATTAACTCGGCGAATTGGACTGCGCGTTACTGTGGTCAGGAAGCCAGCAATGGTGGAGGAACATGCCACAATAATGAATCGCAGTATTTCGTACCTGAAGCTATTGCTCTAGACGGTTCTGTTCAAGGTAATGCAGTTATTACCGCAACTCGAATAACTTCCCCACCAACTTCAGGAAGTTGCCTCAATGTTTCGAACAACTGCTCATTCACAAGCGGAAGATTTGATACCCAAGGTAAGGTCTCTTTCCAGTACGGAAAAATCGATGCTCGAATCAAAATGCCTGCAGGATCTGGTAACTGGGCCGCATTCTGGGGACTTGGAACAAATATAGTCTCCGAAGGATGGCCTGTCTCTGGTGAAGTGGATATTGCCGAGCAGTGGAGATTCCAATCGAATAGAAATACAGGAGCAATCCATTATTCAACAGGGGCTGCAGGGTGTTGCTCAAACCACACCTACGATGCAGGTGATGTAAGTGGCGTTGATTACTCAGCTGATTTTCATGTCTATTCGCTAATCTGGCTGCCAAATTCAATCTCGCTCGCTGTAGATAATGTTGTCTTCTTTACAAAGACCGCCACTTCTGTTCGAACTAATCTCTGGCCATTTAATGCGCCAATTTTTCTCATTCTCAACAATGCGATATCCGATCAGAGCAACTCATTTAATCCTTGGGGTGGCTGGTCTTCATCCACAATGGTGATTGATTATGTTAGGGCATATTCAATCAACGGAGTTGGTACTGTCACTACAGGCTAGTGGCTATTTTGTGGCAGCCTTTATCACGCTATCGAGCATCTTCTCCGTGAGCTTTCCTGTGAAGGTGTTCTGTTGGCTTGGGTGATAGCTGCCTATTACAACTCTCTTTACTCCATCACTGCCTGTGAAAGTGAACTTCTCTCCATGGCCAAATTTGGGGCGAGGAGTGGGGAGTGTGCAATCGAGATCTTTGAGTGTTGTGTAGATCGAATCCCACGCAAGTTTTCCTAGTGCAACAAAGGATCGCGCTGTGGGAAGAAGGAGTGCAATCTCATTTGTGAAGAATGGGGCGCATGTCGCCTTCTCTTCCGTGCTCGGCTTGTTATCAGGTGGAGCGCATCTGACAGCACAGAGAATTCTTGTGTCGATAAGTTCCTGACCATCGTTGCGAGATGTGCTGGTGGGGATAGTGGCAAGACCTTGCTTGTGGAGAGCTTTATAGAGCCAATCTCCCGAACTATCTCCAGTAAAGATTCGACCAGTGCGGTTGGCACCGTGTGCACCAGGTGCCAAACCAACAATCATGAGTTTGGGTTTGTCGCTGCCAAATGATGGAACGGGCTTTCCCCAATACTTTTCGTTCTCATACGCCTTACGTTTTGTGATTGCTACTTCTTCGCGCCACTCGACAAGTCGAGGGCAAGCCGTGCAAGCAATGATCTCCTTGTTGAGCAATGGGAGAGTTTTTGCCGAACTACTTGGCAAGAGACCAGGCCATTCCATCAAGGATGTCAGATTCAGATGCGATGAATTCGGTGGCACCAGTTGCATGCATGATGCGAGAGAGAACCAATGTGCCGGCAGAGATCACATCGTTACGGCCTGGATGCATATAACCCAGTGCTGCGCGCTGATCGTGAGTACTTCCTAAGAACATCTTGGAGACTGCATGGACTTTTTCAGCAGGAATTCGAGAAAGATGAATTGCATAGCGATCATATTCAGGAAGATCGAGCGCTGCTGCGGCAACAGTTGTGGCAGTACCAGCGACTGCAATCAGCGTCTTTGCTTGGGTGATCGGAACAATCTTGGCTGCCTGTGCAATAGCCTCATCGATATCTTCTGTTGCCGAAGCTACTTGGCCGCTATCTGGAAGATCATGTGTGAAGTGACGTTCAGACATTCGAACGCAACCGATATTGACGCTCTTTGCGAATTCAACTTTCTCAGTACCTAAAACAAATTCTGTTGATCCTCCACCAATATCAATGACAAGGAAGGGTCCATCTGATGCTGGTAGATCGCGAGTTGCACCAAGAAAAGAAAGTGATGCTTCCTCTTCACCTGAAATTACTTCGGGGCGAACTCCAAGGCGCTGGAAGACGCCTTCAATAAAGAGATCGCGATTGGTGGCATCGCGTGTGGCGCTGGTGGCGCAGAAGCGAATCTTTTCAACACCGCGCTTTGCAATCTCTGCCGCAAAGAGATCAACCGCTGCAAGGGTGCGTTCGATCGCATCAGGATGAAATTCTCCGGTCTTATCTACACCTTGGCCCAGGCGAACAATCTCCATCAAGCGAATTACTTCGCGGAAAGAATCACCGTCAATATCGGCAATCAGCAAACGTATGGAATTAGTACCGCAATCAATGGCTGCTACTCGCATGGATCGGTTTTCCACCATTCTGGTAATTGGGCAAGTGCTTCATCGCCGAGCGGATTAACTCCAGGACCGGCAGCAAGTGAGTGTGCAACGAGCGAATGTAGACACTTCACACGGTTGGGCATGCCACCTGCAGATATTCCTTCTACCTCAGGAACTTCCATCTTCAAGGCAGCTCGAGCCGCTAAATAGTCATCGTGTGCCGCTGCATACGCGCCAGCAAGTTCAGCATCAGTCTCAAGGCGTTCGTTCATCTGCGCCATCAGACCAGTTGATTCAAGTGTTGAAATTGCTGCAGTTAATCGAGGGCAGGTCGCGTAGTAAAAGGTGGGAAATGGTTCGCCATGGCTAAGACGCGGTGGAGTCTCAACAACTGCTGCATTGCCACATGGACAGCGATACGCAATTGCATGAACATCGCGAGGCGTGCGACCAAGTTGAGTCTCGATGCATGCTAAATCTTTTGCGGTTACCTCTTTTTCAGCAGGAGTTGCCATTACTTCTCGCCTGTAACTTGGGTAATTGATGCAATCATGCGGGTATACCAAGGTGAGCCATCTTCAAGAAGATCGGCAACATTATTGCTGGCGATTTCGCCATCTCCTTTTGGAGTGCCAGTGACAATGTACTGACGCTCGCCTGGCATCACAAAGTGAAGTCTTTCGCGCGCTTGCGCCTTTACATATTCAGGATCCTGCCACTGCAATAGTTCCAGTCGTGCCGCCTCAAGTGCTGCACGATCGCTAGCTACCTGAGCGCGCAGAGCATTGATCT